>CAMLNK010000567.1 GCA_946481035.1 uncultured Dyadobacter sp.
TTAACGAATCGGGCCGTGAAATTTTGGGTGTGGCCGGTGAGCGGCCGGAAACGCTCGAAGAGCAGGTAAAACGCATTAAACTGCTCGACCCTACGCGCTACCACGTCCGGTTTTCGGCCGAAACATTGCCTGTGTCCAGGGCATTGCAGGGCGAGAAACTCACCGGCAACAAGATCGACCTGGTCAAAAATGACAAAATATACCACCTCGAAACGAACGTACAGCCGGTAATCGGCCTTGATGGGCAGATCAAAAGCGCCATTACTGTTTTCAGGGACATCACAGAGCGGGCCAACTACGAGGCTACCCTGGAAAAAGCAAGGATCCTGGCTGAAAAATCCGTACGCGTGAAGGACATATTCCTTTCCAATGTGAGCCACGAGATCCGCACTCCGCTGAACGCGATCATCGGGTTTACTAACCTTCTGCTAGGCGAGGTTACCGATCAGAAAAGCCTCGAATATGTGGGCTATATTCAATATGCAGGTAAAAATCTGCTGGAACTGATCAACGACATCCTCGACTTCTCCAAGATCGAAGCCGGCCAGGTACACCTTGAAAAAACGCCTGCCTCGATCCGCGAACTTGCCGACTCGGTTTCGGCCATTATGCATCACCGCGCAGTGGAAAAGGGCATTGTTTACGAGGCTTTGCTGGAAGATGGTCTGCCCGAGTACATTGAAACCGACAAGCTCCGGCTTACGCAGATACTGCTTAATGTTTGTGGTAATGCCGTCAAATTCACCGAGCGGGGCAGCGTAAAATTGCTGGTTGAACCCATCGGTGAGCCGGTCAATGAGGTACAAAACATCCGTTTTAAAGTAATAGATACAGGCATCGGCATTCCGAAGGACAAACTCAAAGAAGTTTTCAACCGTTTTGTGCAAGCCACCGAGAGTACCACCAGGGTATTTGGCGGCACAGGACTGGGATTGAGCATTGTAAAATCGCTCGTCCACCTTTTTGAAGGCACGCTGAACCTGGAAAGCGAGCTGGGAAAGGGTACTGTTTTTACCATGGATTTTCCGTTCAGAATTGTAAAGGAGGCCGGTTTGCCGGGGGATGGGGAGAAAGAAATCGATATCAACGCATCGGTAACTTCACTGCGCATTCTGGCAGCGGAAGACAACCTGCTCAACCAGAAACTGCTGAAAGCCATTTTCGAACGGTTGAATATCCCGTTGACTGTGGTGAACAATGGACAGGAAGCGCTCGACAGGCTGCGCGGGCAAACCTTCGATATGGTTCTGATGGATATTCAAATGCCGGTCATGGACGGCTATACGGCCATTAAAGAAATCCGCCGGGCTATTTCGAGCACCATCCCGATCATCACCATGACCGCACACGCGATGGTCGGCGAGAAAGAGGAATGCCTCAGTATTGGCGCCAACAGTTATATTTCGAAACCGTTTAAAGAAAGTGAACTTTTATATACCATTGCGCATCTTGGAAACAAAGAGAATTACGAATCACCACAATCTCAAAATTATACTCAACAACCTCCGCAAACTAAAATGACAGATTCCATCCTAAATCTCGACTATCTCGCCGAAATCACCGGAGGCGACCAGGAACTGCGCGATGAGTTGATCGCGATGTTCGAAAAGGACAGTCAGGTGCAGCTTACGAGTATTGGCGAGGCATCTGCCGCCAACGATCTGGAACGGCTTCGTCAAGCCATTCATAAATTCCGGTCGTCGTTGTTTTCAGTGGGGTTGCTTAATACTGCCAACCAGTATAAGGACCTTGAAGCGACCCTTAAACAAGGAAACTGGACGGGCGACCTGAACCAGAAACTGGTGGATTTGAAGGCAGAAGCGGAAACAGGACTGGCTCAGCTTAAACAACTTTAAGCCAGGGGCATTAACGCCCGGCCCCGGCCTGGCCGATGGCTTTGTATATTTCGCCGACGCTGTTTTCCCACGTGTGCGAGCTGGCAAATGAGCGTCGCGCATCGGTGCGCGCTGGTGAATTTTCGGTCAGCGCAAGCTCGATCAGCCGTACGTAATCTTCCTTTCCCTTCCCAAGGTACACGTGATCTGCGAACACGCTCATGGCGTCGGTCGCTGTGGCTACCACGGGTTTGCCAACCGCCAGGTATTCGTCAATTTTGCGGGGATAATTGCCGATCGTGACTTCGTTGAGCAGTTGCGGATTCACGCACACATCGAATGCATTGATGTAGGCCGGAAGATCGCTGATGTTGCGCGAGCCGGTAAAGGTTACATTGGCAAGCTTGTGCAGGCTGCTTTGCAGGAACTCGTTGTCTTCCGGGCCTACCAGCACGATATTCCAGTCGGGGCGTTGCAGAGCGATGTATTCGAGCAATTCCATGTCCAGCCGGATGCTCTGCAGAGCGCCCACGTACCCGATGCGCGGCCGGGCGATGGCACCGATATCGGCTGGCTCCGGCGCCTGGCCGGCGGCCATGAAAATATCCAGGTCACACCCCTGCCCCACGTAAAATGACCGGGGGTTATATTTGGCGCAATAGTTGGCCAGGTAAGTCGAATTGGCTACGCAAAGGTCGCTTTTGGCAATCAGATGAGGTTCCAGGCGTGCGCCATGCTTGCGCCAGTAATCCACTGCCAGCATATAGTCGCGGGAGTAGTAAATAGACAAACGCGGTTTGAGCAGGTCTTTCAGGAAAAAGCTGCGGAACATGTCATTGTCATTGAAATGAATGTATTCGCTAAACCCGAGCCGCTTCACAGCGCGGGCAATCGAGCCCGCGAACAGCTGATTATTCCTTTTGTTCAAAATATCGAACAGCATTTCCGGCAGCCAGTTGATCGACTCGATCATTTTGTCGGGGTAAAGCACCCAAAGGTTTTCCTGCACCTTTTCGAGTCCGTCGGCTTTGCCGTAGACCACTTTCCTGCGTTTGACAACTTTGGGATCATCGCCATTTTTGAGCAGGCTGATGCGGTCAAGCGGGGAATTGACGTACAATACCCTGTGGTTCTTGCTGAATTCCAGCGCGATGTTCTTGCAGTTACTCCCGATTTCCACGTCCCAGGCCTGCTGGCCGGTAATGATAATATCCATATTGCAGTCGCTAGTGCGTGGGGTTAAACATCCCCACCCTCGTTGAGATTCGGTTACTTATAATGTTGATCCTGAATTTTCCTGTCGAGCTTGTCGATCACCGCCGGAAACCGCGCCAGATCGAATTTTCGCGCAAATAGTTTGCCCGACGCCAACATCCGGTCCAGGTCCTCCTCTGTGAGCACTTTCGGGCTCGCCTGCCCCTTCGACCAGTCAATATACCTCAAATTATCGTTCACCAGTGAGGAACGGAATGGCGAATTATACAAAATAGTTTGAAATATGATCTCATCCGGCGCCCAGGTCAGTTTGAAAAAACGTACTACCTCCGGATGGCTATCCAGATAGTGAAGCATGTATTTCACCGCATCCGGTGTCAGGCTCATCCATTGCGACCTTCCTACCGGTTCGAGCCCGGCGGGCATTGTGCGCGTGGGAAGCAGCCGGTTCATCCACTTTTGCACCAGGTATTTTCCGGGAAAATTGTAATTGGTGAGGTGATATTCGGTCAGTCTGGGGACCGCTTCCGTCCATTCACTGTGGACGGAGTAGTATTCCATAAAATTTTTTCCAGCGTTCAGGGTGAAAAAATCGTGAATTTGCGAGGGAGATTGTAAAGGATAGTCCGCGCCGCTAAGCAGATTTATATATCCAAAATCCTCGCCCGAATTTACGATCGCTCTAAAACCCTGCAATGTCGCCTCTACAATGCTGTATGCACCCCATCCTACATCTACACGCCCGGGCACGAGTGTCACCCGCTCGCGATCCCGCAAAAACGCGAATGCATTCAGGTCCGCCTTCCGGTCCAGATGAACAAAGCAACGCGAATGCTGGTCTTCGAGTGCTCCGATGAGCCTTGACAGTTGGTCCGGTGCGGCATGCGCGAGTATCAGATGAGCGATTTTCATAAGCCTATAAGTTCGCTTTCCGCTGCTCCTGCTCGTCAAGGACGCGCGTAATGTTAATGATAGCCGCTGCCAGGTAGAAATAGATGTTGGAAGGAAACTGGACCAGCGCTTCCTGCGGATAATTACCGATATTATATGCAAACACCACCAATAGCATTGCCAGGCAGTAGGTTTTCAGCTCCGGATTTCGGATCAGGAAAT
>CAMLNK010000568.1 GCA_946481035.1 uncultured Dyadobacter sp.
TATGGCCCGACGGTGGCGCTTGCAGATCATCCGCCGGGCAGGTTGATACTCGGGTTAGGGAATCAGTTGGTCGACTATGAGCTGCAAAAAGGGGTCAGGACGGCATTTAAATTACCCGACAATGCCACAATCTGGACGGTACAGCGCTTTGGCGACGACCGCTGGCTGATCGGTGGCCGGTTGGGACTGTGGTTTGGCAATGCAAAAACCGGCGAGGTGGAGCTATTCACGAAATATAACCGTTTTGCGGAGCTTGCGCAGTCGCACGTATTGCACATCGCGCCCGACCGGGATGGTACTTTCTGGATTTGTTCGGGGACGGGTTTGTACACCGTCGATCCGGTTAAAGGCATTACCGGCCGCTATTGGAGTGGAGGTAAGGGTCGGTTTTATTTGCCTGCGGATGTTTATGAGCATTTTTATCAGGACAAAAATGGTATTTACTGGATAGGAACGGCCAACTCGGGCATGATCCGATGGGACAGGCTGCGGAATAAATACCGGCAGTTCCGGCGCTCGGAGGGCTTGTCCAATGATAATATTCACGCGATTTATCCCGACACGCGGGGGCGGCTCTGGTTGAGCAGCGACCACGGCATTATGCAGTTCGATACGGCGAAGGGCACCACGCGGACGTATTTTACACAGGATGGCCTTACCCACAACGAGTTCAACCGCATTGCCCATTTCCAGGACAAAGCGGGGAACATTTATTTCGGCGGGCTGAATGGGATCACCGCGTTCGATCCGCGGGATTTCGAACACGAAAGGCCGGCGAGCCCGCTGCATATGCGCGTAGTTTCGTTCCGGCAGTTCGATAACTCGCTGGGGGAACTCAAAGACAAGACGGAGGAACTTGTCCAAACGCAGAAAATTATCGTCAGGCCGGGTGAATACACCGCCGTGCTTGATTTTGCGATGCTGAATTTTACCGATGCGTCGAAAAACGTTTATGCCTATCAGTTTAAGGGGCTGGACAATGCATGGACCCAACAGACCGAATCGACACTCCGGCTCGGAACGCTGCCTTATGGTACGTATCAGTTGCTGATCAAAGGTCAGGCGGCCGACGGGCAGTGGTCGGCCAATATGCTTACCTTTACCGTTGAGGTGCTGAGGCCGTTTTACCTGCAAGGCTGGTTTCTCGTGCTCGCGGCGCTGGCGGTGATGGCCGGCATTTGGGGCTGGTTGAAATGGCGGATCTGGAACCATCGGCAGGAACAAATCAGACTGGAAGTGGAGATCAGGCACGCCACAGCGCGGATTGAGCGGGATAAGAAGCTGATCGAGCGCCAGGCCCGGTCACTCCATGAGCTTAATGAGGCGCAATCCCGCTTTTTTGCCAACATTTCCCACGAATTCCGGACGCCGCTGACGGTGATATTAGGCATGACGTCCGAGCTGAAACGCTACGGGCATGATGAGCTTTTGAAGGGAAGAACCCGGGCTGCCGACCTGATCGAACGGAATGGGAGCAATTTGCTGCGTCTGATCAACCAGATCCTCGATCTTTCTAAACTGGAATCGGGAGGGATGTCGTGGCAGCCGACCCGTGCTGATTTTGTCAGGTTTGCGCGGTATATGGCCGAATCTTTTGACACGATGGCCGCGGCGAAGGACATTCAAATGCATTTTTACTCCGATGAAGCGTTCCTGGAAGCTGATTTTGATAAAGATAAATTGCAGGATATCCTGTCGAACCTCCTGACCAACGCCATCAAGTTTACGCCGCCGGGAGGGGAGGTGAGCCTGAAACTCGCCCTCAACGAGGAGCCATTCGCGGAGGCGGTCTATTACGAAGCCGTTCCGCTGGCAACCCAGGCCGACGGTGAATGGATTTCGGTTCGTGTCCACAACACCGGTGCAGGTATCGAAGCCGACAAGCTGCCGCGCATATTCGATCGGTTTTTCCAGGTTTCCGGCCAACAGGCTTCCGAAACAGGCGGGACCGGTATCGGACTCGCAATGGTGCGCGAGCTGGTATCCCTGATGCAGGGCGGGCTGGCGGTCCGGAGTGTGCCCGGCGAAGGCGCGGAATTCGTTGTCCGCTTCCGCAGAACCCGCCAGGCGCCGCTTGCTTTGCTGCCGCAACCGCCGGAAACCATTTTCAGCGGGTCTGACGTACCTGAAACGGCAAGCGCGATCGGTGATAGGGATGCAAGCAACCCAGTACTGTTGCTCGTGGAAGACAACGACGACGTGGCTGACTATATCATCTCTTCCATTAATATCCATTACCAGATTATCCGTGCGGAAAACGGGCAGGCGGGCGTCGATCTCGCTTTGGAAAGCATTCCCGATCTGATCCTGACGGACGTGATGATGCCTCTGAAAGATGGTTACGAGCTATGCGATACGCTGAAAAAGAATCCTGCAACCAGCCATATTCCCATTGTAATGCTTACGGCCCGGGCCGGAACGGACGACAGGATCAGCGGCCTCCGGCGCGGCGCGGACGCATACCTTACCAAGCCTTTTCAGCAGGAAGAGTTGGAGGTTGTGCTAGGCAATCTCCTCGAATCGCGGCGGCGCCTGCGGGCCTATTACAGCCTGTCCGCGATGGAACCTTCGAAACCAGGCACTGCGCTGGTCGAAGAAAACGAATCCCTGGAAAACGTGTTTTTGCAAAAATTGCGGTCGGCGCTGGAAGGGCAATGGGGGAACAATCCGTCGTCGATGGAAGCTATTTATCATGAAATGAGCATGAGCCGCTCTTCGCTGCACAGGAAGATGGTCGCGCTTACGGGCATGTCGGTGACGCGCTATGACCGCTCCCTGCGCCTTACACAGGCCCGCCAACTGCTGACCACCACGCCGATGAGCATTGCGGAGATTGCCTATGCAGTAGGATTCGACGATCCGAAATATTTCAGTCGGCTGTTTTCGGAGGAATTTGAGCATTCACCCACCGAATTCCGGCGTTTGAGACAATAGTCCACCTTTTTGAGCACATTCTCCACCCGCTCCGCCAGGTCCCTGCATAGTTTTGCTGCCAGGACTTACAGTCATCACCCCCCTCTTTCATACTGGCACGCCGGCAATTGAAACAATATCATTGAGGCACCTTTTTCTATTGTTTATACTCAGCGTTGATCGATAGGCTCAGCAGGTGGGATTGTCCCGCCCTGCTGCTGCCGCTCACCCGGAATTCAGACGTGGTAGTCTTAACAGATAGCTAAATCAAAACGACAAGCCGATTATTCCTGAACCTTTAACCTGCATTTCAATTCAGTAACATTTCTAACTAAAACCAACAGAAAAATGGCAAACACTACATGGTCTACCAACTGGATGTCCGCTATCTACGACAATGCCAGGCTCTCTGAAATCAGCATTCCCGGCACGCACGATTCGTGTGCAAGGTTCAACAGCGCGCCCAGGACCCAAACGCAATGGTTCTCTATCATTCAATTGCTCAACCGGGGTATCCGCTTCCTGGATATCCGGTGCTATTACGTAGCCGACGGCGAGAGCGGGCGTACGCAGAATATCTATTTCCCCATTCATCATGGATCCGTTTTCCAGAATATATTCTTCGAGGAAGTGCAGGCGCAATGTGTCGCATTCCTGAACGAAAACCCTTCCGAGACTATCATCATGAATGTCCAGATGGAGTATGACGGCAACGGGGACCAGTTCCGGGACAAGTTCCTTGAGATTATTGAGCCCTGCAAGAGCTATTGGTACACCCAAAGCTCAATCCCGACCCTGGCAGACTGCCGGAAAAAGATTGTGCTCGTGCGTTCCTACGATTCCGCAGCCGGGAAAGGCTGGACGAAAAAGACGGACGGGACCTTCAACGGCGGCCTGGAATGGAATGGCTTCAACATCGACGGCGAGTCGTCAAATGGCACTTTCAGTACCCAGAATGGCTGGAATGCGTGGCACGGCACCGAAAAGGGCCAGGAAGTGATCAAGTATATTAAGTCCGCAGGAACCGACAATACGCACATTACCCTCAATTTCGCGAGTTATGCCAGCGATTCCGGGCCCGGACCTAATGCGGGCGGAATGAATCCGATGTTGCAGACTTTTGTAGAAAATTACAATGCCGAAACCTGGGGAATGGTTTTGGGAATCATACCGGTGGATTTTGCAGGTAATACCGGTGACAACATCAAGTCGCTGGAAAACCTCATCATCGAGCGCCAGACCAAGCA
>CAMLNK010000569.1 GCA_946481035.1 uncultured Dyadobacter sp.
GATTAGGCATCACTTTTCACTGCGCTTCAACGAGTTTCTTGATCTCGACCAGGATTGGGTTCCAGCCTTCCCCATTATTGTAAGAATCCTGGTACCTGCGTTCGCCCTCCGCGACGGTGCTGTAATCACCCTGCGAGACTTGCAACAGGGTCTTTTCACCTTGCGGAACAAGGGCATAGGTCACTTGGAGATAGTTTTCGGAAACATCGTCGATATTCGAATGCGGGTCGATGGTCGTGTAGCGAAGAAATTTTCCCGGCTCGATGTCCAGAATTTCACCTTTGACCCAGACGATCTCTTTCCCTTCGTGTTCGCCCTTCCAGAGCAATTCGCTGCCGACTTTCCAGTCGGAAAGTGCCTCACAGCCAAACATATACTGCTTTGTCTGTTCAGGATTCACGAGCGCATCCCACACGCGAGGCGCCGGTGCATCGATGGTGATTTCGTTTTTGATGAATAGCGGTTCCATTGTTTGAATGAGTGAATGAGTGAATAAACTTCGGGTATCGTCAGGTGTTGTCAGGTGTTGTCAAGCATTGTCAAGCATTGTCAGGTATTGTCAGGTGTTGTCAGGTGTTGTCAAGTATTGTCAAGTATTGTCAAGTGTTGTCAGGTGTTGTCAGGTATTGTCAGGTATTGTCAAGTATTGTCAAGTATTGTCAGGTATTGTTTTGAAAATAGCTTATGAACACAGTGACTATTCCTGACTATTCTGACCACACCTGACTATTCCTGACCACTCCTGACCACGCCTGACTATTCCTGACCACTCCTGACTAAACCTCCCGACGGCAATATTACACCCCACAAGCCCGAACCGGATTGCGTTTTACGGATTATTTCTAACGGAAAAGGGAGTGACGCCGAATTTCTTTTTGAATGCATTGTTGAAATGCTGAGGCGTGGCGTAGCCTAGCTGGGTCGATATTTCGGCAGCTGTTTGCTGGGTATCGAGCAGATATTGTCTGGCGAGTTGCAGGCGCTGGTCGGTAAGGTAGCCGAAAATGGTGTTGTTAAACGTTTCCTTGAAGCCTTTTTTGAGCTTGAACTCATTCAAACCGACGTGATGGGCGATTTCGGAGAGATTGGGTGGGCAATGTACGCGCTCGTTGATCAGGTCACGGACGGCGATGATTTTTTCCTTATCGGTTTTGGTTTTGATAAATGGGTCGGTTTTGCGTTCAGAAGCTTCGCACGCATCCGCACATAACACGAGGAGCTCGATGCTTTTGGAGAGCAGGAACAGCTTTTTAAGACTTTCCGAATATTTACAATGGATAATCTGCTGAATCACCTGCTGGATCGGCGAGTCGATCGTCCCCCAATTGTCGGTTAATATCGTGCTCTTACCCAGGATAATAGCATCCGAAAAGCGTTTCAGGGTATCGTTGGCATTTTGTGTAAACTGAATGAAAACTTCCCTGGGAAATTGAATGCCGAAAGTCTCGATTTCGAGTGTTTTGGGCTGAACGGTCATTTCAAACTCCCTCGAATACATGATGTTATGATGCCCACCGACGAGGTCGAACGTTCTTCCGAGCTGGTTGTAGGTAAACATGTAGTCGCCTTTCAGCCCGAAATGCATGCGTACCACGTCGGTATTGACGCTTTTGGAATGGAAACCCGACAATTCCGTAAACCGCGAAACGGCATGTCCGAGCAGGATGCCGTCGCATTGCCAGGTGGTACCGGTCATTTGGCCTTTGTCGAAACTACGGGTTTGCCTTTCTTCCATCATCGGTTATTTCTTGCGGTTTGCGAGCCAGAGGATCGTGTTGACGAGGAACTGGTTCTGCACATCGTTGTCAAAGGTAAACGATAATTCCTTGTTGGTTTTGTTCTCGTAATCGATATCGTTGTGGCCCATGTTCATGTACAGCATTTTGTACTTTTTATTAGTCCAAGCAACCGGATAATAGCCGCTATGCCAGATTTCGTGCTGTTTCGGCCCGGTACCCAGCGGGAAACTGGACGGATCGATTGACAAAAGTATTTGAATATCAGTATTTTGGGTTAAATCCTTTTCCCAACGGTACCATTCGTTGGGTGAGGCCTTGAAAGTACTGCCTAATCCTTTGGTAGCCGGACTTTTGGCATTCTCCACCTTCAAAATCGCCGAAGTAGGGCGCCAGGTGTTGCTTTTGTACTGCCCCGAGCCGAGGAACTGATCGTGGTACCAGTCCCAGTTTTGAGGATAAGCCGACGGCGTCAATGCGAATGCCGCGAAATGGAAACCGATCCAGCCGCCGCCATTTTCCATATACTTTTGAAATGCAGCGCGTTGTTCCGGTTTTTCAGGGCGGGTGTCGAGAAAAAGCACTACCCGGTATTGGGATAAAAATTCGGCATTGAGATTGTCCCAATTGCTGGTTGAATCGTAGCTAAACCCGTTTTGCGCGGCCAGTTCCGGTAGTCGCTTGTGGGCTTCCCCTACAAAACTGATATGCGCCCGGTCGTTTTTGCCGGTGAAAAACGCAATTACTTTGAATCTGGGTTTTGGTTGAGCGAATGCAGGATTCAGGCCGGGAACCAGCATGGTAATGCCGAGCACAACGAGCAGAACAGCCAGCGGCCTTCCGAATGCGTACTTCATTTTGAATAAAGGGGTAGGTATGAGGATGAATATGGTCCAAATATAAACGGTAAAATGCGTACGTCGCTTCGCAGCTAATTTTAGTTTTGAAAACCGTGAATATCCGCTTTATTTGCCGTTTCCAATTTCATTAGTAAACATGAACTACACCCTTATTGCACAACAGGCCGGTGTCAGCGACAAGCAGGCGAGAAATACCATCGCGTTATTCGAAGAAGGCGCTACGGTGCCGTTTATCGCGCGGTACCGGAAGGAAGCGACGGGCGGACTGGATGAGGTCCAGATCGGTAACGTCAAAGAGGCATGGCAGAAACAGCAGGAAGTCGAGAAGCGGCGGGAAGCCATTCTGAAAAGCATTGAAGAACAAGGCAAACTTACTCCCGAACTGAAAAAGAAGATCGAGGGCGTGTTTTCAATGACCGAGCTCGAAGACCTTTATCTTCCTTATAAACAAAAAAGAAAAACCCGCGCGACGATCGCAATCGAAAAGGGCCTTGAACCGCTTGCCAAGCTGATTTTCGAAGGAAAAGAGCGAGATCCGGAGGGAAAGGCAGGCACTTTCCTGAACGATCAGGTGGCGAATGCCGGCGATGCATTGCAAGGCGCCAGGGATATTATCGCCGAATGGATCAATGAAAACCAGGAGGCCAGAACGAAAATCAGGTACACTTTCCAGCGCGGGGCGATCATTACTTCGAAAGTCAAGAAGAAAAAAGAGGAAGAAGGCGCCAAATACCGCGATTATTTCGAGTTCTCGGAGCCTTTGGCCAAAATACCTTCGCACAGGCTGCTCGCATTGCGCCGCGGCGAAGAAGAGGGCATTCTGAGCGTCGATATTTCCCCCGACGAAGACGCGGCACTCGAAGCGCTCGACAGGCTGTTCATGTTCGGTACCGAGGCCTGCAAAGACCAGCTCGAACTCGCCATCGGCGATAGCTATAAGCGGTTATTGAAGCCGTCGATCGAAACGGAATTTGCCAATCTCTCCAAAGAAAAAGCGGATGTGGCCGCGATACAGGTTTTTACCGAAAACCTGCGTCAGCTCCTGCTGGCATCGCCGCTGGGGCAGAAAACGGTATTGGCCATCGACCCGGGCTATCGCACAGGTTGTAAAGTAGTCGTGCTCGACGGGCAGGGCAATCTCGTCGCCGACCATGTCATTTACCCGTTTGACAAACCCTCCGACGCGGCCGCCCGGTTGAGGGAGCTGATCCGTAAGTTCAAGGTCGAGGCGATTGCGGTTGGTAATGGTACTGCGGGCCGCGAGACGGAGGATTTCGTGAAGAAGCTGCTCGATGGCTCGGGACAGTCGGCAGAGATCGGGCTTTTCATGGTGAGCGAGCAGGGCGCGTCTATTTACTCGGCTTCGGAGGTCGCGCGGGAGGAGTTCCCCGACAAAGATGTGACGGTCCGTGGTTCGGTATCGATCGGCCGCCGGCTGATGGACCCGTTGGCGGAACTCGTGAAAATCGATCCGAAGTCGATCGGCGTCGGGCAATATCAGCATGATGTGGACCAAAATTCATTGCGAAATGCTTTGGATGTAGTCGTAGAAAGCTGCG
>CAMLNK010000570.1 GCA_946481035.1 uncultured Dyadobacter sp.
TCTTCAACGCGAGAATCGCAGCATTGCAGCCCATGAAATTGACGCTGCTGCGCTGGATCGTCGGGTTTAGCGCCAGCTCACGCATGAGTTCCACGTCCAGCCCGGGAGCAAATAGCCCGGTGCAGGTAACGGTTATCAAATGGGTAATGCCTTTTTTAATATTTTCAAAACCGGGAATTTGCTCAATTGCCTTTCTGGAAAGCGCCGTCGCATGCTTTTGATAAAGCTGCATACGCTCCGAAAGCGTGGGCTCGGGCATTAATGCGGCATTCCGGTTAAAAAACTCGTATTCTTCGGGATTCTTATCAAAATCGGGGATTACGGAGTAGCGTTTTTCGATGCCCGTTTTGCCGGCAACGATCCGGATTTTTCGGCGGGTATTCAGGTCATCGGCCGATCGCAGGTAGAAATCGGTGAGCGTTTCCTGTGCATAACCATATTCGGGAACGGCTGTTTCAATAGCGGATAGATAACTCAATGGAATTCTGTTGATAATAATTAAAACGATGAAACAACTATTCATGCAAATCGCCGCCACCCAATTCATCCGCATTGTATTACGAAAACTGGCCTGTCGGCGGTCTTTCCAAACCAGCGAAAACCAGATCCCGAACCAGACCACAATGGGGATGAAGAACACCTGGACAATGTAAAAAATCATTCCAAGTTCCCTGGTCGTAAAGTACAAATAATAAAACACATTGCAGAGCGCAAACATGGCCGCCGTGAAGGCAAAAGTGCCGATATAGCCCAGTTTGTAGCTCAACGTAACCACGCCGTCGCGCAGGTCCTGCTCGTGCTGGTACACCTGCGTGAGCGGATACGCGCCCGCGATCTGGAAAGAGCAGCCCAGCAATACGAAGATATTAGCCGTATCGAGTCGCAATGCACCGCCCGAAATGCCGGCAATCGACATATAATAGGTAAATGCACCCTGAAAAATCACCACCGTCAGGAAACCGATCACCGGGTACTTTTTCAGCCTGATCTGCCGCGAGCTATATGCTCTCGATGCCCCGATGTAAAGCACAAGACACAGCGCGAACAACTTATTTACGAAAACAAGTGCCAGGAAGGTTGCGGCAGCATCCAAAAAAATCGTGAGGTAAAAGAGGTCTTTGGTCGGAAGCGGAGGCTTTTCGAGCCCGCCGATGCTGTCTTCGTCGCGATCCACATAGCTGTTGTAGCCATTGCTGGCCGGATAAACGAGGAAATGGATGATCAGAAAACTCCACAACGCCTGCCTGTGCACCACCGCCCCGGCCTGACTATACGCAAACAGGAACAGCGGCGCAAGGAAGAATGAGAATGGTATTCTCAGGAGTTTGATGGTGTTACGGTTAATGGGCATGACGCCAATTTATGCAAAAATGCAACATCATCGCCAGCGATCGTCACTCGTGGTCATTTGTTGTCAGGAATAGCCATTTGTGGTCAGGTGTGGTCAGGTATTGTCATTCGTGATCAGGTATTGTATTTCGATGACTATTCGTAACAACACCTGACAACACCTGACTAAAAATGACCACATCGAACAACGCTACCCCTCCACCTTAGTCGTAATCCGCAACTGATGCGTATTGAACACCTGCGAATTGGGCGCCACGCTCTTGGTGAGGAAAACACTGCCACCTATGACGCTGTTTTCGCCGATGACAGTGTCGCCTCCCAGGATGGTTGTCCGCGCGTAAATGATAACGTTATCGCCTACCGTCGGGTGGCGTTTGGTATTGTAAAGCTCTTTCGCAACCTGCAATGCCCCCAAAGTAACACCCTGGTAAATGCTCACATTCTTTCCGATCATCGAGGTAGCACCAATTACAATGCCGGTGCCGTGGTCGATCATGAACGGAACGCCGATGGTAGCTTCCGGGTGAATGTCGACGCCCGTTTTACCGTGCGCATATTCCGTGAGAATGCGCGGCAGTACTGGAATTTGCAAGATACTCAGGTAATTGGCAATGCGGTAGACGGCGATCGCGTAAAAACCGGGGTACGAAACGATCACTTCGTTGACGCTAGTAGCCGCAGGGTCGTATTCGTAAATTTTGCTGGCGTCGAGGCGCAGGTTCTTGTAAATCGCTTCCAACTCGTCGTAAAAAGAGGCCACTTTTTGTTCGATAGCCACTTTTTTAGGATCAAGGTAACTGAGCAGGATATTTTCAAGATCAATCTGATTTTTCTTCAAAATACCTTCATAGGAGGTCTTTTTAGGCAAATTATTGCTCGGGAAGAGAAAATGGATCAGGTCGTCGAGCCAGGCTGTGGCATCATGCCAGGAGGGAGTCGCCTCCCACTCGGCATGATGCGTTTTTTTAAGAAGATCGATGAGTGATGATGGCATTGGGGTCGTTCGATGAGCGGATTTGCAAAATGACCATGGACCGCCGACCGCCGACCATGGTCCGGCACAAACGGGCAAGCCTCATGTGGCCCATTGTCTATGGTCCATGGTCTATGGTCGGAACGATTATCGGCGGTCAGCGGTCAGCGGTCGGCGGTCAACTCACCTCCTCTGGCCGCTCAACCGGTGCAGCGTCGCCACCAACACGTCAACTTCCTCGCAAGTATTGTAAAATGCCAAAGACGGGCGCACGGTGGTTTCGAGGCCGAATCTTCTCAAAATGGGCTGCGCGCAGTGGTGGCCCGAGCGCACGGCAATGCCTTCCTTGTTCAGTGCCGCCCCTACTTCCTCGGTTTTATAACCGTCCAGAACAAATGAAAGTACGGACGCCTTTTCCTTTGCCGTGCCGATCAGGCGCAGGCCCGGCACATTTTTCATAAAACCGGTCGCATATTCGAGGAGAAAATGCTCGTACTGATGGATATTTTCGATACCGAGCTGGTTCACGTAATCCAATGCCGCGCCGAGGCCCACCGCATCGGCGATGTTACCGGTGCCCGCTTCGAAGCGCGAGGGCGCATTATGGTATTGAATGTGCTCGAATGTCACGTCCACAATCATATTTCCTCCGCCCTGCCACGGCTGCGTCGCATTCAGGATTTCTTCTTTTCCGTACAAAGCTCCAATGCCTGTCGGCCCGAAAACTTTGTGGCCCGAAAATACAAACCAGTCGCAGTTGAGCGCGGTCACGTCCGTGCGCAGGTGCGAAACAGACTGTGCGCCATCGAGCAGCACTTTCGCACCAACGGAATGCGCCATTTCGATGATCTGTTTAGCGGGCGTTACCGTTCCCAATGCATTCGAAACCTGTGTAACGGACACGAGCTTGGTTTTGGGGTTCAATAATCCTGCATAAGCGTCGAGCAAAATCTGGCCGTCGTCGTCCACCGGGATCACGCGCAACACAAGCCCCTTTTTGTCAACCAGTTGCTTCCAGGGAACGATATTAGCGTGGTGTTCGAGATGGCTTACAATGATTTCGTCGCCTGCATTCAGATTCTGGTCGCCCCAGGTTTTAGCCACGAGGTTAATGGCCTCGGTAGTGCCACGCACAAACACGATCTCATTCACCGAACCCGCATTCACAAATGCCCGTACCTTCTCACGTGCGCCCTCGTACGCGTCCGTAGCGCGGGCAGCGAGTTCGTGCGCGGCGCGGTGGATGTTGGAATTTTCGTGTTCGTAGAAATAGCTGACGCGGTCGATCACCTGCTTCGGCTTCTGGGTAGTAGCCGCATTATCGAACCAGATCAACGGCTTGCCGTTAACGCGTTCCTTAAATACCGGAAAATCGCTGCGGACGCGGTTTACGTCGAAAGGTATCTTGCCGATCGGGCTCTGCACAGAGCGGCCTAATTGATCGCGGTCGTTGCCGACGTGGATATTATTGAATGAAAACGGCGAAAAGCTGTGCGGCAAAAAGTTGGTCGCGCCTGGAATATGCGGCTTCTCCGTAAAATTTTCATTCAAAAAATAATACGACGGCAGCGACGGCGAAGCACCCGAATAAGGCAAATGCGCAGAACTGCCAAAATTCGGAAGCCTGCTGAATACATCTGTCAAATCATGCTGGTGATTCTGGTAAGGCAATGCCGGATTGGTTTGTCCGGGACGCGATGACCCGGCGTTCTCCGATCCCGAGCCCGGTTGTCCGGCTGGCACCTGGCCGGCCGGCGAAATACCCACTCCGGCAGCCGACGGCGGTACGTGGCCGTCGGTAAAATGCGGGTCAGGCAGGCTCGTTTGCG
>CAMLNK010000571.1 GCA_946481035.1 uncultured Dyadobacter sp.
TATACCAATACAACCTCATGAGCGGCCGCCCGCTGATCCCCAACTTCAACCAGTTCAACATCGGGCTATTCTGGATCGAACGGTATGTGACCAGCAAATGGGAGCTGGAAGCCGGCCTGCGCTACGATTACCGGACGCTGAAAACCTACCGGATCGTGAACCGCGAGAAGATCGCCGACCATTTCGATTTCGGCAATTTTTCGGGAACGGCCGGGGCCACACGTAACTTTTCCGAACGTCTTTCCGCGCGTGTAAACGTGGGTACGGCCTGGCGCGCGCCTAACGTGAGCGAGCTGTTCAGCGACGGTGTGCACCACGGTGCGGCCGCGTACGAGAAGGGCGACGCCACTTTGCAGCCCGAAAAAGCGCTCAACTCCATTGCCAGCGTGAAATATGCCGCGCCAAAATGGAGTGTGGAAGTAGGCGGCTATTACAATTACATTTTTGATTTTATATACTTAAAACCTCAACCGGAGCCCATTCTGACGATCAGAGGAGCATTTCCTTACTTCAAATACACCCAAACCGACGCTTCTTTCAAAGGCATCGACATTTCGGGAAGCTGGGAGTTTGTGAAGCGCACCACCATTTCGAGCAAGCTCACGTACCTGCGCGTGTACGACGAGCGCAACGACGGTTACCTGGTGATGATTCCGCCCAACCGGCTGGATAATGCATTGAAATACCAGCTGGTCGATCGCGGCAAATGGAAGGATGGATTTATATCAATCGGCAACCAGCTCGTAGCTGAGCAAAAGCGCGTTCCTGCGAACAGCGATTTCATGCCGCCACCGAAAGGCTATTCGCTTTGGAGCCTGCAAGCAGGCGCGACGCTCAAAGTTTCGGAAAAACAGCAATTGGAAATCGGTATTAATGTGCAAAACCTGTTCAATACTGTTTACAGGGATTATCTGAACCGCTTCCGCTATTATGCCGACGACATGGGCCGCAATGCGTCGCTCCGCCTGAAATGGAAATTCGGCGCTTAGCGAAGCCCCGCTTGACTAAGCCCGGCTTGACGAAGCCCGACCCAAAAATGAATTTTAATACAATACTTAAACCTATTACGTATGAAAATGAACCGCAAGCTGACCTGGATGCTGCTCTCTGCTATGACTTTGGCCTTTGTGCAATGTAAAGATTCGGGCGACGACGTGGAGCCGGACGATGAGAATGAGCTGATCACCTCCGTAACATTGAAATTCACCGAGCAAGGCACGTCCAACGTCAGCACTTTCTCCTACAAGGATGCCGACGGCGACGGCGGTAATGCTCCTACCAAATTCGATACGATTTCACTGAAACCGAATACAACTTACACATTGGCCATCGAACTGCTCGACGAGAGCAAATCGCCGGTTAACGACATTACCAAGGAGGTGGAAGAAGAATCCGACGAGCACCTGTTCGTATACACGCCCAGCCCTGCCGCACTGCTGACTTACACTTATGGCGATAAGGACAAAAACAATTACCCTATCGGCCTCACAGGCTCCGCAAAAACCGGCGCAGCGGGTCATGGTACATTGAAAGTACAGCTACGCCACCAACCCGGTGCTAAAAACGGCACCCCCACTCCGGGTAGCGACGACGTCAATCTGGATTTTCACTTGATGGTACAATAAAACAAGAAGGGATCAGCCGCGTGACTGATCCCTTCTTGTTTAGTTGCATTTGGGGCAAACACCCTGTATCAGCAAATTGAAATGCTCGGGATGGTACCCCTCCGGCAGCTGTACGGCCGGGATGTGCAGGTTTTCGAGACAATTGGTTTCACCACATTCACTGCATTTGAAATGGATGTGGTCGTGCTGGTGCTTTTCTTCCGAACAGCTGTGCGAGCATAATGCGTAGCGCATGCCCTCATCGTCGAGCACCTTGTGTATAATACCTTTTTCGAGGAATGTTTTGAGCGTTCTATATATGGTTACACGGTCGTAATTCTCTCCCAACGCGCCTTCCAGATCCCCGTGCGATAATGCGTTTTTCCGATTGATAAATGTTGAAAGCACGTCCTCCCGGCACGTGGTCGTGCGCAGGTGATGCACTTTCAGCGTTTCTCTTAACTGGTCCATTGTTTCCAACAGTTTGATAATTCGTCCCTTCTAAAACCTTTCCCGTCAAAGTTAAGTTCTAACCGGCTCAAATTCCAAGGATTCCGACTACACTTTCATGGACGGATTGAACCCGTCACTAAAAATATTCTGCAACCCCGTTGCAAGTTCGAAGCAGGGGTGTTATTTTTGCAACATTATTGTATGTAGGAAATGAAAGCAGTACACTCACATGGCAGGGCCGACTACATTGGGATCTTAGGGTCCGTGTTGTGCATTATCCATTGCATACTGGTTCCTGCATTGGCGCTCGGCTCGTCGGTAGCAACGCATGATCATGCGCATTTCGGCCTTATTTCGCTGGATTACTTCTTTATTTTAATCAACGGCATCGCCGTTTATTACGCCACACGTAACCACCGCTCGCTCGGCATTCGTGTTTTGCTTTGGGGTGCATTGGCCATTTTCGCTGTTTCGCTTATCTTCGAAGGCCGCCATCAGGTCTTTGCATGGCTGGGTTACGTCGGTTCCGGCTTGCTGATCATCGGACACCTCATCAACCTCTACGTTTGCCAGATTGCCCCGCGGTTGAAGTTTCGCACCCGCTGATCATTTATCATATTCTACTTCAAAACGGCTTAAATCGGGACGGTTCGGACGCTTCCGGTCGAGCTCGTATTCAAAAATCGTCTTGCCGAGATTGGCCATGAAGGGAAAACCTACGGTGTCGTAGTCGTATTTATCGTCGTTGAAGATCTCGTCCTCGTTGCAGTAGATCACTGCCGTCACCATAAATTCTATTCCTTTCTCGAAATCGGCGATGTAGGCATTGTCGAGCAGAAAGCCGTAGGCGTCGCCGCATTTGTTGAAGAGCCGGATATGGCGGGGCAGGCGCGTTTTCGTAGCACCGAAAAGCAGGAATTTCACAAAACCATCGTAATAATCATCGGTATAGCTCGCCGGATAACTCGTCTCCACCGGGAATTGCGACATGTACTGATATATAAACCGATAATCGTCCTCGGTGAGGTTAAACCGCTGCGACGCCGGCACCTGGTCGGGAAAGAAGAGCGTTTTCAGCAGTCGATGCTGTTCTTCAAGCGGGAAAAAGTTCTTTTTGGTAAAATCAAACGGCTCGTTCACCAATCCACCGTCTTTCATATAACCTTTGCCCAGCATAATAGGCGCCGGCGCATTGTACTCGTGCTCGTTATACTTCGCAGGCTGCTCGAAAACGATCCTGCCGTCTTTCTCAAACCGGATCGGATTGGTATAACGGTTATTCTCCGGCCCGATCGGCGAATCGAGGCGATGGAGAATGCGGGCATTCTTAAAACCCTTCCTGTGCAGGCTGTCGTTAAATTCCTGCTGCCCGATAAACTCATACAACCTGTTGAACGCGTCATTATCGCTCGCCAGCAATATCTTTTTGGCATAATGCCCCACCGATGGTAGCCGGTCTTCCGAACTCGTATCGGCTTTTACGGCCGTCTGCTCAGGCCTTACGGCATCCGTAAACATCGGCGTGTACTTATCGATACCCAGCTTGTTCAATTTCTCGAATGCCAATGCAACTGCCGGCAGCTTAACCGTACTGGCCGGATAAAAATATTCGCCGGTATTAACCCGGTAGCCATGCGTAGTAAAATGCGGGATATTGTTTTTATTTCTGTCGATCTTCGTGTACAGCACCTGCACCTTATATTTTTCAGGATTTTGCAGGATCGCAGCGAAGCGCTCGGGGTGCTTTTTCAGTAATTTTTCAATGAAATTATCCGAATGATACTGTGCGTAGATTGGCAAGGCGGCCAGCTGTAAAGACAAGAAAAGCAACAGTTTATAATTTCTACAAAAAAGCATGGAGAATACCGGGCACGTGTTAGCCGAAGATACGATTTTTTATTTTAAAGGGTACCCGGAATTAGTTTTTACTCCCGGGCTCCTTTTCTGAGGAGATATAAAAAATGGCGAAATAATGGAAGAAAACAAATTGCGCAGCAGGGGCTGGTTTGGCAAATCGGGTAAAGACGGATTCATTTACCGCGCCTGGATGAAAAACCAGGGCTATCCCGCTGATGAGTTTGAAGGACGGCCGGT
>CAMLNK010000572.1 GCA_946481035.1 uncultured Dyadobacter sp.
GAAATTTCGACCGGCCTTATGAGTTGGCTGGCAATTTCTGAGCTGAATGCTTAGGAATATATCTTTTGAAATAACTGTTGAGTTTCAAAGTGATCACACCAAAGATGGCTTCCTTGAAAATGCCTTTCGACATTTTTGAGGCGCCTTTGGTGCGGTCGGTGAAGATGATAGGAACCTCGGTAATGCTGAAACCGTATTTCCACGAGTTGAACTTCATCTCGATCTGGAATGCGTAGCCGATGAAACGAATATTGTCGAGATTGATCGTGTTCAGCACTTTGGCCGTGTAGCAAATGAAGCCTGCGGTTGGGTCCATGATCGGCATTCCGGTAATCATGCGCACATAATATCCTGCGAAATAAGACATCAGAACGCGGTTAATCGGCCAGTTCACCACATTTACCCCCGTAATATACCGCGAACCTACCGCTACATCGTGGCCTTCGTTGGCACACGCATTGTAGAGGCGCACCAAGTCCTCGGGCGGATGCGAGAAGTCGGCATCCATTTCAAAAATATAGTTGTATCCTCTTTCAAGCGCCCATTTGAAGCCGTGGATGTAAGCGGTACCCAGGCCCAGTTTTCCCTTTCTTTCTACAAGGTGAAGGCCCGAAAACTCCTTCATTAACTCCTTGACAACCCCTGCGGTGCCGTCCGGCGACCCGTCGTCTATAATCAACAGATCAAACGGATGATTCAGGCTAAAAACCTTCCGGATGATGGCTTCTACATTTTCAAGTTCGTTGTAGGTAGGGATAACTACAATGCAATCGTTCACAGAAATTGTCCAGTTTAGAAGTTAAATGCGTAGTATAGAGCGCGATACGAAATTTTCAGAGCTTAATATTATTACTTTTCTCCCGATCCTCAATTTTCTTGTTCACTTTTTCGTAAATGGTCGTCATGCGTTCGGGATGGCTCATGTAGTAAGAGTAGCTTTCGCGGTACGCCGTTGTATCAACCTTGTGTTTTTTCCAGATATCACTTTTCAAACGGTTGAAAATCATGAGCGACGAATCGAGCGATTTCAGCTGCAAACGGTTCACACGCGACTCGGCCAGGTGAATGTCGGTCAGGATTACGGCCATTTTTTCTTCGGATAATGTTCCCTTCGGCGGTGTTTCGTCTTCTGAACAGGCCGAAAATAGTAGCATAAAAAGCGCCAGAAGGCTTATACCGGTCGTGAATTTCATCGCAGGGCGTAGCTTACTATCAAAATACCTATCTTTGTTTTAGGTACACCAGACGACAAAGGTGGTAATTTTTTTGCAAAACTTATGTTTGAGCAGTTTCTGGGAAAGTTAAGGAAGTATGAAATCCGGATGCGGAAAGCGGTGACGAGTGAACGCCACGGCAATTTCCATTCGGTCTTCAAAGGGTCCGGCCTGGAATTCGACGACCTGCGCTTGTATCAGTACGGCGATGACGTTCGCGCCATCGACTGGAACACGTCTGCCAAAGGTCACGGTACATTTGTCAAGATTTTCAAAGAGGATAAGGAACAGACGGCATTCTTCATGCTCGACGTGAGCGCGTCGCAGCAGGTAGGGGAGATTAAGAAACTCAAAATCGATATTGCGAAGGAAATATGCGGTGTGCTCACGCTCTCGGCCATTCAGGAAGCGAGCCGCGTTGGTTTGCTTTGCTTTTCTGACCGGAATGAGCGGTATATCCGACCGTCCGATGGTATGAAGCACGGTTACGGGCTCATTTCGGAGCTTTACAAACTTGTTCCCGAATCGACTAAAACCAATATCGCAGAAGCGATCCTGGTTGCATTGAACCTGCTCCGCCGCCGTTGCCTGATATTCCTGATCTCCGATTTTATTGACAACAATTACCAGCACAACCTCAAAGCCCTCGCCCGCAAGCACGATTTGATCGTCATCCATTTGTACGATTCGAGAGAGGTGAATCTGCCCGGATTAGGCATTATCCCGCTTTACGACGCCGAGAAGAAGACCACCGTTTGGGTAAATACTTCATCGCGCCAGTACCGCGAGGAAATGGCCAACCGCTTTGGCAAAAGAAGTGCCGAGCTCCAACGGCTGTGCCACCAGAACCGCGCCGACTATATTTCCATCAATACCCAGGAGGATTATGTGCCGGCGCTCATCCATTTGTTTAAGGTGAGGCGTTATACCAAAAGTACGGCACCATCCAATGGCTAGGGTTTTTCAGGTAATCTTCTTGGTGGTAATTGGCTTTTTGCTGTCTTTTTCGGGCATGGCAAGAGATGCGCGCAAGCCTCGGATGAAGCCGAAAGGTATTTTCCTGACCGACAGTGTGGAAGTCGGGAAGCCTGTCTACTTCTCCCTCAGCGTGCGGCACAGCCCCGAATCCGAGATTTTCTTTCCCGACAGTACCTTCGATTTTTCACCATTTGAACTGATATCCCAAAGAACGTTTGTGTCCAGCACCGATACCCGCGGTACGCTCGATAGCGCGGTTTACCATCTCATTTCTTTCGATGTATCCAAAGTGCAAAAGCTGAGGTTACCTGTTTTTGTATTCCAAAAAAAGGATTGCACAGCCGTTTACGCCACGCCCGACTCTGTTATACTCATTAAAAGCAACAATATCGATCTCCGTAAAAAGCCGGTATTGAAAGAAGAAGCGCACCTGGTAGCGTTAAGCCGCGAGTTCAATTTTTCGATGCTGATCGGCTCGCTGGCCTTGATAATCGGTGTGGTAGGGAGCATTTACTGGGTTTTCGGACGGGATATTTACAAGCAATGGCAGCTGCTCAAATTGCAGCGCCGGCATTTGGAGTACGTGCGCTCATTCAACCGCCTCATGCGCAGCGCGCGCGAGAAGAGCAATATCAAGGATGCCGAAAAGGCCATTATCATTTGGAAAAACTACCTCGAAAGGTTGGAGAAAAAGCCATTCGCAACTTACACCACACGAGAAATTATCGATAACATGCCCGACGACGAACTCGCCGATGCATTGAAAAACATGGACAGCATCGTATACGGGCAAGGCCGGTCGGGAAACATGGAAAGATACCTGGAAGTGCTCAAAACCGGCGCCACGCGTTTGTACCGGGCTAAAAGGAAGTTTGTATTGGACAGCCCAGTCGCTTAACCTGATCGTTGCATGGAGAACTGGTTTTCACTGGAATGGTTTGGTTACAACACACTGCGGTCGTATGAATGGGTATACCCCTATTTCCTCTATTTGCTGCCGCTGGTGCCATTCCTGTTTTGGATGAGGAACGCATTGCACCGCAAGCACAAGCAACGGCTCACGATCACTTACACCTCGGTAACGGGCTTCCGAAGCTGGCTTACATTGCTTCGGTTTGTGCAGCCTATTTGCGTGGGATTGGCCATTTGCCTCATTCTGGTCGCATTGGCGCGGCCGCAGGTGGTTTCGGAGCGGAAGGACCAGTATTCCGAGGGGATCGATATTATGCTGCTGCTGGATATTTCCGATTCGATGATCGAGAAGGACCTTAGCCCCAACCGCCTGGAAGCCGCGAAAAGAATGGCGCGGCAGTTTATCAAAGGCCGCTTGCAGGACCGCATCGGGCTGATCGTTTTTGCCGGGGAAGCGGTGTCGCTCTGCCCGCTTACCACCGATTACGAATTATTATACGGTTTTCTCGATGAGGTCAATCCCAGCCTCATTCCCACGCCCGGAACGGCGATCGGCAGTGCATTGGCGGTAGCTGTAAACCGGATGCGTGACACGGCCGGTGAAAGTAAAGTGGCGATCCTGATCAGCGACGGCGATAATACCTCGGGTAACCTTGGCCCGACCACCTCGGCGCAGCTGGCGAATGCATTCGGGGTGAAGGTTTATACGATCTCGGTCGGCCGGCCGAAAAAAATGTCGAAAGGCGACACCACGGCCAGTGCAGGTGCATTAATGGATGAAGGAGAGCTGCAAAATATTGCGGGAATCGGTAACGGGAAGTATTTTCGTGCTACCGATAACACGGCGCTGGAAACGGTTTTCAAGCAGATCGACCAGCTCGAAAAAGTGAAATCGCGCGATGTGCTGTCGCGTGATGTGAAGGATTACTACCGTGTTTACCTCTATTGGGCGGTTACATTGCTGCTTGTGGCGATCGGGACGAAGAGTACATTTATGGCCAATATTCTGGAAGATTGATGCTGAAAGCTTATTACAATATCGACGC
>CAMLNK010000573.1 GCA_946481035.1 uncultured Dyadobacter sp.
ATACTTTTCAAATCCATCCGCAAAAAAGAGGTAAGGCCTGGCTGGCAACCGGTGTTTATCGTGGCTTGGAGCGGGATGCGCGGCGTGGTGTCGCTCGCTTCGGCATTGGCCATACCACTATTGATGAATGGAAAGGCATTTCCGCACCGCGATCTGTTCCTGTTTATCACTTTTGTCGTGATCCTGTTTACATTGGTATTTCAAGGCCTCAGCCTCCCCTATTTGATCAAATGGCTCAAAATCGAGGGCGACGATAGCCTGGAAAAGGAGAATGCAATGATGAATTCCCGCCTGGCGACGGTGAGTTTGGATTACATGAAGTCCAACTACGACGGTGAAATACAGGATTTCGAACCGTTCAGGTTATTGAAGGACCGGTATGAGAAGATTATCGAAATGTCCGACTACAAACTGTTGCATTCGGACGACGACACGTCGGTCAGCCATGTGCGCAAGTACCGCACCATGCTGCTCGAAATCATCGAAGTAAAAAGAGAAGAAATTCTGAAACTGAGACAGGAGAGAACTTGCTCCAACGAGCTCATCAAGACCAAAGAACACGAACTCGATCTCGAAGAAGCAAGACTCCGCAGGTCACCTTAGTATTAATTCCACTCCACTTCCACCACGTAATCCCGGAGGTCGATGGTCGTGAATTTCTCATTGTTCTGGCGTTTGAGCGATACTTTGCCGTTTTGCACTTTCGCCACCTGCTGCACGATCACGTCCTTTTCGTTTTTCTTGCGGTAAACGGCCACCATCGAGTCCTGGCTGGTCACTTCCACCTCGCAGGAACGTCCTTTGGCAGTAACCAGTTTGGAGTTATTGGGCAAATAAGGTGCCTTCGCCAGCGCGAGCGCGCGGGAAGCTTGGGGCACGCCGTATCCTACAAAATTGTTCCCATAAGGATACAAATGCGATGATTTCTCGATCAGCGAGATCAGTTCTTTGTTCGAAAGCTGCGGATTAGCTTGCAACAGGCAGGCCGCAAAACCGGTGATCACCGGGGCGGAAAGTGACGTTCCGTACAATGAGAAACACGAAACATTAGGTTTCACATAAGACAAAAACTCGGGCCCTACGCTGCTATAACCAATACGGTTCCAAAGCTTGCCATTAGTAGCACCTACTGAAAGCACGCCTTTCGCATCGGCTGGCGCCGAAACAATGCCCCAGCTTTTATCGTCGCCCTCATTACCGGCCGAAACGATGATCATAATGCCTTTTTTATCGGAGGCAATCTGCGCCGCTTTGCTGATGGCGCTCGTTTTGCCGTCCATTTGCGATGGCTGATAGTTCTCTCTCGGGTCCGAGAAGCCTTTGGCATACCCCAATGAAGTATTGATCAACCGCACACCGAGGCTGTCCATCCATTCCATTGCCGCGATCCAGTTGTCCTCTTCGCCGCGGTACTCGCGCATCGAATAGTCGGTGCGGGCGAGGTAGAACTTCGCATTGGTGGCCATACCATATTGTACCTGATCCTGGTAGTCGATGCCCGAAATGGCTGCAAGCACTTCGGTACCGTGCATATCGGAAAACGACTCGGCCGTACTGAACAGCAGATCGCCCGCGCGGCCCGGCTTCACATAATCGCGAATGCCTAGTATCCTTTTGTTCGAAAAAACCTGTGAAAGCGAAAGGGAAGAATCCGCGCCGTAGAAACCGGCGTCGATCACGCCGATGGTAACATCTTTGGCGGTGATGTTTTCTTTCAAAAATGCATTAGCCTGCACCTGCGACATCACCGGCGCCATTTGCGCCTTTTCGATCGGCTGCGTACGTGCGATGTAGAAACCCGGATCGATCATGACCACATCCGCCACGAAATCGAGCTCCCTTACTTTCATCGCCTGCTCGCTCGTGAGGTTAGCCGAAACTGCATTCAGCCACTTGGAGCGGTTGATGATATTGACGGACTGGCCGCGCAATGCTGCTTCATATTCTTTTTTAACCGGCAAATCGGTTTCATCTGAAAGCAGCAGGCCTAGTTTCTGCCGGTTTTCCAACGTCAGCGCCGACACCGCGGGACTTGTAGTCAGGTCTTTGTTTTTCAGATAAATCCAATATTTCGGGCTTGCTGACAACACCAACGGCACAAATACAAACGCAAGCAAAAGCAATCTTCTCATCAACGGCATTAGTTAGGTATTCTTAATCAATTTGGTATAATAAAACTTTTAAAACTGCATTTACACGGCCCCAAGCCATTCCGCGCAGTCACGGAAGTTTAGAATTTTTGAACAAGATAAACGTAATTTTACAAATTAAATTACCTGATCCGAAAAAATACAAACATGCGATATTCCCCCATCGACCAAAAGCTATTTGTTGAAAACAGACGCCGTTTGACGACTTTACTCAAACCTAAATCACTGGCAATTTTGAATGCCAACGACATTATGCCCACCAATGCGGACGGCACAATGGGTTTCAAACAAAACAGCGATTTGTTTTACCTCACCGGCGTCGACCAGGAGGAAACTATTCTGCTTATCTTCCCCGACCACCCCGATCCCAAGTTCCGCGAGGTACTTTTCCTCCGCGAAACCAACGAAATCATCGCCGTTTGGGAAGGCGAAAAACTCACGAAAGAGCAAGCCCGCGCCGCAACCGGCATTCAGAACATTTACTGGACGCACCAGTACGAAACCGTGTTCGGCAGCATCGTTTTCGAAGCCGAGCACGTGTACCTGAATACGAACGAGCACACCCGCAACGACTCGTACGTGCAGTCGCGCGACGCGAGGTTTATCGCGGATTTCAAAAACCGCTACCCGCTGCACCACCTCGTGCGCCTCGCACCGCTCATGCACGAGTTGCGCGCAGTGAAGCAACCCGAGGAAGTTGCATTGCTCCAGAAAGCCTGCGATATTACGAAACAGGGCTTTGAAAGGGTATTGAAATTCGTCAAACCGGGCGTTCACGAATTCGAGATCGAAGCCGAGTTGCTTCACGAATTCGTCCGCAACCGTTCGAAAGGCTTTTCCTACCAGCCCATTATCGCCTCCGGCGCGAATGCCTGCGTACTGCATTACATTCAAAACGACCAGGTTTGCAAAGACGGCGACATTCTCCTGCTGGACGTGGCCGCCGAATACGCCAACTACGGCGCCGACCTCACCCGGAGCATTCCGGTAAATGGCCGCTTCACCAAGCGCCAGCGCGATGTGTATGATGCCGTCCTGCGCGTTTTGAAAGCCGCCAAAGGCCTCCTCGTCCCCGGCAACATCTGGGACGAATACCACCAGGAAATTGGCCGCATTATGGAAAGCGAGCTCATAGGCCTGGGCCTCATTACCAAAGAAGATATCGAAAAACAGGACCCCGACCTTCCTGCCTACAAAAAATATTTCCCTCACGGCACTTCCCACTTCCTGGGCCTCGACATTCACGACGTAGGCAACAAATACCGCCGCTTCGAGGCCGGCATGGTGTTCACCTGCGAACCGGGGATTTACATTCGCGAGGAAGGCTTAGGCATTCGTTTGGAGAACGACATTCTGATTACGGAGAATGGGAATGCAGATCTGATGGCGCATATTCCGTTGGAGGCGGAGGAGATTGAGGAGTGGATGAATGCTAAGTGATTCTTTGTAAATTTGTTGGGTAGTCTAATTATTCACCAAATTACATACACTTAAAATATGGCAAAAAAACAAGAACTCTCTGCCCAGGAAGCTGTAACCGAAGCGAAGCGTTATCTGAACAATGCGAAAGAAATCCTGCGCGAAAAGGGTGCAAAAGTTGACGGGCACTATCGGGATTCGAAATATGTAAAAATGGCCGGTCATACTGCCTATTCCGGGGTGCTTTTTGCGCTGGATCACTATTTCGGTAAAAAGACGAAAGGTCGGAAAGACGTCGATTGGTACAAGATCAACATCTCCAAGGAGGATCGGAAAATACGCGACTCTTTCGAAACGGTGTACGAGCAACTGCACCTGGTCATGGCCTATGACGGAGCAGGAAATGCCGAAATGGCAAAAATCGGATTTCAGGAAGCCGAGCGTATCATCGACTGGGTAGAAACACGGACAGCGACGGCCGCCTGAAATAAAAATACAATGCAAAGCCGGGGAGGTCGACGATCTGCCCGGCTTTATTTATGAATACAAATCACATTGAATGGAACTCCTTCCCGAA
>CAMLNK010000574.1 GCA_946481035.1 uncultured Dyadobacter sp.
GGTAACGCGGCGTGGTTTTGCTGCCGCCATACACGGCCATTCCGGCAACGGGAAATGCAGTGGTGCTGGAAGCGATGTAGATAATGCGACCATTGTTTTCGACATTCAATGCGGCCTGCTGCATGGTGAAATAGGCGCCTTTGGTATTGATGGAGAACAGCCTGTCGAATTGCTCTTCGGTGAACTGGGTAACGGGCGTTTCTACCATTTCGATGCCGGCATTGGCCACCACGATATCGATTTTACCAAATGCTTTTTTGGCTTCTTCAAAAAGGCGGTGAATGTCGGCTACTTTGCTGACGTCGGCCTGCACGGCGATTACGCGGGCACCCATGGCGGTGATGTTGCTTACGACTTCTTCGGCCGAAGCTTTGTCGCGTGAGTAGTTGATAACGATGTCGGCGCCGAGTGCGGCGTAACGTTCTGCGATGGCTTTTCCGAGGCCTCTGGCTGATCCTGTGATAACGGCAACTTTGTTTTTGAGCGAGTTCATGGTCGTTTTTGTTTAGTGTTAAAGAACATGACAAAGGTGGCCGGTGAGCGTCGCCTGCGGCGTACAAGGATTACAGCAAGAGTTGCAAATATCTCAGAACGGTTCGATTAGCCACAACTTTCGGGCGGTTGGCCAACTTTTCTCCACGAGTTTCCGGTTTTGAGGCTAATTTGCCGAACGATGGCTACCTGGCTGCAAAAGAACGGAACACCCCTACTGATCGGAATTGCATTGGCAGTTCTGCCTGTGCTCTATTTCAGCTATACGGGCGCAAGCTGGCACCCGCTCAACCCGCACGAGCATCTTGTACAAAATGGGCTGGCCTATTGTTTCCTGTTGCTCTTTTCGTATTTCAACCACACCGCATTCGTACCATGCTGGTTTCTCAATAAACGATACACCAAATATGTGACAATCACGGCCATCTGCATTCTGGGCGCGGTATACCTGCCCTACCGGATCGAGCAATGGGTGTTTTTCAAAAAACCACAGGAAAACAGCGTGGGGGCATGGGTAAGGCAGATATTCTGGGAGGAAAATATCTTCGGTATGCCGGAAAGTGGGCGGAGAAACCATCCTCTGGGAGGCGAACCTCCGGGAGGCGCTCCTCCGGGAGGCGACCGGCCTCCGTTTGACGAACCATTTATAGACCGAAACGGCCCGCCGGGCGCACCGCCGGGAGGAAGAAGCATTTCGGTAATTCTACCGGCGAAGCTGGCGATCTTTTTCCTGATCGGAAGCGTGAGTTCGCTCATTTCCATTCTCATTCAGGCTACCAACAGGCTGCGGCGCGTCGAGAACGACCAGTTGCAGGCGGAGTTGCAGCAGCTTAAAGCGCAGATCCAACCGCATTTTTTATTCAACACATTAAACAGCATTTACGCCCTCGCGATCCGCAACGACGAGCGAACGGCCGATACGATCGTCAAACTCTCGGATTTTCTGCGGTACATTATCCGCGATGCCCACCGCGACAAGGTGCCCCTGACTGCCGAGTTGAATTATATCGCCAACTACATCGAATTGCAAAAAGCGCGGCTGCGGGAAGCCGTGCAGATAGATTACCAGCTCGGTGGGGAACCGAACGGCTTGCTGATCGCTCCGCTGCTCCTTTCTTCTTTTATTGAAAATGCATTCAAATACGGTGTCAACCCCGAAGAAGACTCACCGATCCGCATTCACTTGAATATCCGGGATAATGCGCTGCGGCTCGTCGTTACCAACAACAAGGTGCAGGTAAGCAAGCTGGAAGAATCGACAGGTATCGGATTGCGCAACACGCAGGAACGGCTGCGGCTTACCTACCCCGGCGCGCACGAGCTCACGATCGACGACACTGCCACTGAATTCCGCGTCAATCTTTTCCTCGAACTGACATGATCAGAGCCATTGCCCTCGACGACGAACGCCCCGCGCTGGATGTGATCGAAGCATTTTGCAGCCGCATTCCCTCCATTACGCTGGTCAAATCCTTCACACGCACGGGCGAGGCGCGCCTATACATGGAGAACAACCCGGTAGACCTGCTTTTTCTCGACATCAATATGCCCAGGGAGTCGGGACTGGAATTTTCGAGGAATATCAACCAGCAAAGTCTGGTCATATTCACGACCGCTTACAGCGAGTTCGCGGCAGAAAGCTATGAAGTCGAGGCCGTCGATTACTTGCTCAAACCATTCACTTTCGAACGGTTCGGGCAGGCAGTACAAAAGGCGCAGCTGCGATTAAAATCATTAAACAACGAGCGTACAGAGGCCGGCGAACCCGCCCATTTGTTCCTTCGGGTTGATTACGGGCTGGTGAAAGTCACGCTTTCCGATATCCTGTTTATCGAGGGGCTTGATAATTATTTAAAAATCCATATTTCCGGCGCCAAGCCGCTGGTGGTAAGGCTTACGATGAAAGCCATGCAGGACAAACTCCCTGCCCAACACTTCGTGCGCGTGCACCGCTCCTATATTGTCCCGCTCGACAAAATCCGGACCGTCCGCAACAAGGTCATCCTCATCGGCGACGAAGAAATACCCGTAGGAAGCAGCTACGAAAAGGATTTTTTCGACCGCTTCATCAAGTAACCCACCCAATTCCACCCCTATTCGCCACAAAGCGCGCCCATCTGCCCCCACATTTCCGCGATTCGCCACAGTTTTTCCCGCATCTGCACTTTTCAGGCAAAATTTGGCGTGGCTGACCACGGGGCCTTGCGGCCCGACCACAGACCACAGACCACCGACCATGGACTATATCTGTAATTGATTGCGGGATATTTTTTAATAATCACAAATGGCCATGGTCTATGGTCCATGATCGACGGTCGGCCATCGGCGGTCTATGGCCAGCCGATTGTCGGCCGCCGGCAGCAACTAAACGCATTCACATGAATAACCCAGTTCCTACCATCAGCTTCGCGAAAAAGGGGCTGATCGTTTCCCTGCAAATGCTGCTCCTTGCATTGCTGCCGCTATCGGCACCGGCACACCCGATGCCCAACTCAGTAGTGCTGCTCACAGTACACGAAGACCGTATCGACGCGGAGGTTCAAATTCCGCTCAGTGAGCTGGAATTGGCCACAGGGTGGCCCATCAATGAGCCGGCTAATGGATTAATGCAGCGATTTGAACCGCAGTTAAAGGTTTACTTACTGAAACATATCCGCCTGCAATCACCCAATGCGCAATATTGGCGCGTGGCTGTCGGCGCATTGAAGTTCACCGAAACCCGGAACAGCCTCAACGGCCCCTACCGCGAACTGGTCGCGCACCTGCGGCTGGTTCCTCGTGCCGGTACCGACACGCGGCGGTTCACTTTGCATTACGACGCCGTCCTGCACCAGGTCGCGACGCATAAAATCCTCGTTTCGGTAAGCCAGGATTGGGAAACCGGGCAACTCGCGGAAGCAGCGCCGCAGCAGGTCGGCGCGATCGAGCTGGATATTGTCAACAACCGCATATTGCCGCTGGCGGTCAATTTGCAACCGGGCAATACCTGGACGGGCTTCCTGGCTATGGTAAGGCTCGGCATGCAGCACATTGCCAAGGGTACCGATCACCTCCTTTTTCTGCTCGTGCTCCTGCTACCCGCCCCATTGCTTTTTTCACGAAAGCGCTGGGAACGTTTCGGGGGCGTCCGTTATAGCCTCCTGCACTTGCTGCGGATCGTAACCGCATTCACCGTCGGCCATTCGCTCACGTTATTGCTGGGAGCCATGGGGTGGGTACATTTGCCCGGTCAGCCGGTCGAAATACTAATTGCCGTATCCATTCTCGTCTCTGCCGTGCACGCCTGGCGGCCGGTTTTTCCCGGCAAAGAAATGTGGGTAGCCGCCGGATTCGGCCTGGTTCACGGGCTTGCATTCGCGGACACGCTCGCAAACCTGTCGCTCGGCACCAGACGAATGGTACTCAGCATTCTGGGGTTCAATGTGGGAATCGAGCTGATGCAGCTCTTGGTCATCGCAGTCACCATTCCGGTCCTCATTGCATTAAGCAAACGGCCGGTTTACCGTTTTGTGCGGATCGGCGGCGCGCTGCTGGCATCGGTTGCCGCTGTTTTCTGGATTATTGAGCGGACGGCGGGGGGAATTTAATCAATTCCTACCCAACCCCGGCAGCGATTTCCACCACGCCAGCAGCTTCCCGCGCACCTCTTTCG
>CAMLNK010000575.1 GCA_946481035.1 uncultured Dyadobacter sp.
TGATAAGATATGTCAAGCGCTTTAAAAGGGTAGCGGCCTCTTGCGATATTCGGGAGTGCCCCTCGCTTCGATTTTCTACTTGCCCCAGGTTAATTGTTCATCATGGTCAAAAATTAGTTTTGGCTTAAAGTGCCTGCTATTTACAAAGCCGGTTTCAATGTATTTCAATGCAAAAACCCCTCAATATTCGATCGGTTGGCGGGTAATTATTCTTCGGTAGGAAAGTGGGGACGAACTGAAAAATCGTGTAACTAATGTGGATATACGTTTTGTGGTAATGTGCGAATGGAGCTTCTGATTGGCGATCGGGGAAGCGGAAAAATTTTTATGCGCGTATCAACAATTTTATTCCCATTTCCCTACATTTGTACAAACCGCACAAATTTCAATATTTCAACATTGCGCAGGATCATTTCCATATTGCTGCTGGGGCTGTTGCTTTACAACATGGTGGGCTATTCGATAGTCTACCTGTCGGAGGAGCGCTATACCATCAGCTCTGCGGGAAAGGACCTGGTGGAGCAGGCTGTCGGGTCTGCGGATATTGTGATTAAAGTGCCGGTGGCAGTCCCTTATCAGAACAACTGGGACGCGCCGGAGGTTGTTCAGGGGCAGATCGAGCATGAAGGGCAGTTCTACCAAATGAAAAGCCGGCAGCTGATCAACGACACGCTCTACGTGCATTGTGAATTCGATCAGAACGCCCGCGACCGCTTTTCGGACCTCGTTTCGAAGATCAATGATCAGGTGACAGGTCAGGCGTCGGGTTCGCAGCAGGACGCGCATTCGAGCATTTTAAAGAATTTCCTGAAAGAGTATATGACCGCCGGTCGCCAGCATGTGTTCTACGTGCTGGAATGGGAGCCATCGATAAATATGGCCCAATTTCCCGTCAGATCTATTCTGCCTGAAAGATATTACTCCATACCATCCCCGCCGCCAGATCTGGCTTAGTGCATCTTTCACTTATTCTTCCTGAAATTGCTGAACGTTCATGTGTGTACGTTGTGTGTATGTGCGTATGATATGCGTATACAAGCTTATATGCATGAATGCCCGCAAGCAGGAGGAAAGACCGATTTACTAACCAGAAATCTCCTTCCCATGGCGTATATTACCCTACCCGATGAATCGCTGCCGGGCATCGTCGGACTGTTCAACTTCCGGCCCGAAACGGCCGGCCCGCTGCAATTGCTGGCGGAAACGCTGCTGCGCGGCGAATCGCCCCTCACCAGCGGCGAGCGCGAACTGATCGCTTCTTACGTGTCGCTGCTGAATGACACCCATTTCTGCCATACCTCTCACGGGTCGGCGGCGATGGCGCATTTAGGTTATGACATCAGCCTGATCGACGACATTAAAAATGGCTTCCAACAGATCGAAATTTCCGCCAAACTCCGCGCATTGCTGAACATCGCTGCCAAAGTGCAGAAAAGCGGCAAAGCTGTGACGGACGAGGACATCGCGGCGGCTCGTGCGGAAGGCGCTGGTGATAAGGAAATCCACGACACGGTGCTGATCGCCGCGGCATTCTGCATGTTCAACCGCTATGTCGACGGGCTCGGTACCTGGGCGCCGCAAGACAACGAGGCGTACCGCGAAATGGGGCAGCGCATGGCGTTTACGGGTTATGTACGGTATCCGATCAAGGCGGACGTTGCGGAGGTGTAGTCAAGCGTGGTCATTTACAGTCATGTTTAGTCATTTGTGGTCAGGTATTGTCAAGTATAGTCATTTGTGGTCACTTGTTGTCATTTATAGTCAAGCGTGGTCATTTATAGTCATGATTAGTCATTTGTGGTCAGGTATAGTCATTTACAGTAATGTTCTGACAATACTTGACAATCCTTGACAACCTCCTGACCACTCTTGACAAAACCTGACAATGCCTGACAACCTCCTGACTATTAATGACTACACCTGACAAAAAACAATCGTTAACACAAACCCCACACCGTACCGTGCCACATATCCCACTACCGGAGCATTTGCCCGGCATTACCGGCTTGCTGGAATACAGCCGCGTAACGGCCGAGCCTATACGCCAGCTGACGCAATTCATTCTGCGGGGCGAGAACTCGCTGACGCCGGCGGAGCGCGAGCTGATCGCGACCATCGTGTCGCATAACAATGAATGCCGGTTTTGCACTGCTGCACACACTGCCGCCGCCGATCAGTTGCTGGGCGAAACCGAAACCTGTGAGATCATGAAGCAGGATATCGACGCCGCGCCGGTTTCAGACAAAATGAAAGCATTGCTGAAAATCGCGAAACAGGTGCAGCAAAGCGGTAAGGCAGTAACGGCCGAATCGGTGGCGAATGCCAAAGCGCAGGGCGCTACGGATACTGAAATCCACGATACGGTGCTGATCGCCGGGCTTTTTTGCCTTTACAACCGCTATGTCGACGGTATGGCGACTGTCGCACCGACGGACCCGCAGTTTTATACCGGCCTCGGCCAACGTTTAGTGGAGCACGGTTACAACCGCCTGCCCAACGGCTACGACCATTTGAAAAAGCAAAACCAACCTTCCTGATCTGTTTAAATAGAACTTATGAAAAGACTTTTACCCATCCTCTACCTCATCATTAACCTGTGTTTTACGCCGGATGCCATCGCGCAGTCGACTAAAATTTCAGGGCATATCTTTGATAATGACTCCCAAAAGCCCGTTTCGGGGGTTTCGGTTTCTGTAAAGGGCAGGAACACCGGCACCATTAGCAATGCAGAAGGTTATTTTGAATTAAAAACCAACACACCTGCCACGCTGGTCATCTCGCTCGTGGGTTATGCGCGGCAGGAGAAAGAGGTGGCGTCTTCCGAAGCGTTACGGATCAATCTGGTACCGGCTATTGAAGAGCTGAACCAGGTGGTGGTAACGGCCTCGCGGGTGGAGGAGAACATTCTCCGGTCGCCGGTGAGCATCGAGAAAATGGATTCGCGTGCGATCCAGCAGACGCCTTCGGCCAATTTTTATGATGGGTTGATTAACCTGAAATCGCTTGATATGGTGACGAGCAGTCTGACCTACAAACAAATCAACACACGCGGGTTCAACACGACCGGTAACGGACGCTTTTTGCAGCTTGTGGACGGCGTGGATAACCAGCCTTCGGGCCTGGGTTTTGCGATGGGTAATCTTTTCGGGCCGCATGATATCGACGTCGAAAGCGCGGAACTGATCCCGGGAGCGGCTTCCGCATTGTACGGCCCGATCGCATTCAACGGAATGCTCAATACACGCACCAAAAATCCTTTTGAATACCAGGGACTGAGCGCTCAGATGAAGTTCGGCATCAACCATATCGGCGATGGTACCAACCTCGGCGCGAAACCGCTCTACGACCTGGCGATCCGGTACGCGAAAGCCTTCAACAACAAACTCGCATTCAAAGTAAATGCATCTTACCTGAAAGGCACCGACTGGTATGCCAACGACTACACCGACATTGACCCGAACACCAATCCCGAAAACCGCGGGCCGAACAATCCCGGCCGCAATGCATTGAACATTTACGGCGACGAGGTGGCGCAGACATTGCCGAACATCGGCCGCGTTTCGCGCACGGGTTACGAGGAAAAGGACCTGGCTACCTACGGTGTTTACAGCCTGAAACTGAGCGGCGCGTTGCATTACCGCATTACCGACAAGCTGGAAGCCATTTACCAGGGTAATTTCAACCAGGGTACCGCGCAATACACCGGTTCGAACCGGTTTGTGATCAATGATTTTAAATTCGTGCAGCACCGGTTGGAACTCCGCGGAAGCAATTTCTACGTGCGTGCCTACACAAACCACGAGTATTCAACCAATTCCTACAACACCCGTGCGTTAGGTCAGCAGATCAACCGCACCTGGGTGAAAGACCTTGCGGGCAACACCGTGGCTCCGAATAAGGCCGATTCGACCTGGTTTGCAAGATATGCCGCTGCTTATACCGGCGCGATTTCCGGTGTGACGCAGCAAAATCACACGGCCGCACGGGCATTTGCGGATGAGGGACGCATTGCTCCGGGCTCCGATGCTTTCAATTCGGCTAAGGACCGGCTCATCAAAACACGCGGATTGGCCGGTGCCGGCATTCTCAGCCAATGCAGCCTGAACCATGTGGAAGGAATGTATGATTTCAGTTCGC
>CAMLNK010000576.1 GCA_946481035.1 uncultured Dyadobacter sp.
AATCGGCGGTACGCAGAATGACGCAGGTGTGCACGCATTCGTGTTCGGGCCGGATGGTAAATTCTATTTCAGCTTCGGTAATGCGGGCCGGCAGCTAGTCGACGGCCAGGACCGCCCGCTGCTCGACAAATATGAAAGGCCGATTGATTTCAGGCAATATAAGCAGGGAGTTGTGTTCCGCTGCGAGCAGGATTTTACCAAGGTCGAAATTATGGCCGAGAATTTCCGCGTTGGCTGGGAAGTGGCCGTGGATAGCTACGGCACCATGTGGCAGTCGGACCAGGAGGAGCCGGGCAATGGCGCCGACCGGGTGTCGTATGTGATGGAGAGTGGTAATTTCGGTTATATCGATGAAATGACCGGTGCAAGCTGGCGTCTCAACCGCACGAACCTGGAAGATGAAATCCCGCGCCGCCACTGGCATCAGAATGACCCGGGTGTAGTGCCCGATTTGCTGGAAACCGGTTCCGGCTTTCCAATGGGTATGACGATTTATGAAGGGGATCTCTTGCCGCGTCGCTATTGGGACCAGATTTTACTGGCGGATGCCGGCCAGGGTTATGTAAGCGCCTTTCCGGTGCAGAACGAGGGCGCAGGTTATAAATCGACGGGTATTCTGCCCATTCTCGAAAACAAGCGCGATAAATGGTTCCGGCCGACGGACGTCTGTGTGGCGCCCGATGGTTCGCTCATCATTTCCGATTGGTATGACCCGGTAATGGGTTCCAACAAAATGAAAGACCGCAGCCGGGGCCGGATTTTCCGCGTCGCGCCGACGGGTACGCCTTACAAAATACCTGTTTTTGACCTTACTATACCGGAGCAGGCCGTGAAAGCATTGCAAAGCCCCAACCTCTCGCAACGTTACCTGGCCTGGAATGCGTGTGTGAAGCACGGCTGGGCGGCAGAACCGTTTTTGGAAGAACTTTTCAGGTTGTATAACGGGAATCCTAAACTTCGCGCCCGGGCATTGTGGGTGCTGAACCGCATCGAAGGCTTCAATTACCGCAACCTCGACATCGGCTTCCGCGAGCTGAATCCGAACCTGCGCATTACCGCATTACGTGCCGTACGCCAACGCAACAGCGACCCTACCGAATATATTAAGCGCCTCACCGCCGACCGCGACCCGCAGGTGCGCCGCGAATGTGCATTGGCCATTAACCATAACCACACCTACGAAGCCCTGGACGTGTGGCTGCAATTGGCAAAACAATACAAAGGCAACGACCGCTGGACCGTGGAAGCATTGAGTATCGGCGCTTACGATCAGTGGGAGCGCCTGTTCCCGGCCTGGCTGGAACGGGCTGGTGCCAAACCGTGGACAACGGACGCTGGTAAAGACATTATCTGGCTCGCACGTACACGCAAGGCTATTCCCTATTTGAGCGAGCTCGCGGCCGATACTTCGGTGAGTTTCAAAAGCAGGCTCCGCTATTTCCGCTCGTTCGACTTTTTTCACGCGGGGTACGAGAAAACCCAGGCGCTGCTGAGTGTGTTGAAGGTCCCATCTTCCGACCGGATCGAAGTGAGCAAGCTGGCACTCCTGCATTTGGACAAATCGTTTGTTACAAACTCGCAGCAGGGGCTGACCGCGCTGAACAAGCTCCTCGACGAGACTTATGGTACCGAACATTACATCGATCTGATGACCCGCTATGAACTCGAATCGGAAAATGACCGGCTGCTGAAACTTGCATTGAGTAAATCCGACGAGGTGATCGGTCGTGACGCCGGTGCATTGCTGCTCGAACAGGCCGGTATTTCGTACGTTACCCAAAAACTGGCGGGTATGAACGAGGAGAAAAAATCCGCATTACTCGCATCAATCCAGACTGTCGGCAGCTCGGAATCCGTGTATTTGCTGCGCTCGACATTACTGAACGCGGGCGAATCTATCGGTGTGCGCAAGAATGCTGCGCGTTACCTGGGTGCGAGCTGGCCGGGTGAGGAGGCGGTGGTAAAGTTACTGAGGAACGACCAGATCGACGGCGAAGTAAAGGAGGCGGCTTTGGAAGGAGTGAAGAATGCATTCCGGGAAGAGATCAAGGCGCAGCTGGCGCCGTATTTACCTAAACCTCCCGTAGAGGAAGTGGTGGCCGCGCCGGCAGAGGAGCCTAAAAGTGACAAGAAGGAGCGACGGAAACGGAGAAAAAACCAGTAGGACGAAGATTTGGAGGCGATTTTGGGGTATATTTCCGGACTGTACATCTTTAAATCTGAAACAAAAACATCGAAACATTTATGCTCCGCAGAAATTTTGTAAAATCTACCCTTGGTTTGGCTGGTGCCGCAATCGCAGCAGGAGATGCATTTGGCGCCGCTCCTATGGCCAAAAACAAGTTTAAGCTCAAATACGCTTCCCACTTCGGGATGTTCCAGAACAGCGCCGGAAAGGACGTGATCGACCAGCTTAAATTTATGGCAGACCAGGGGTTTATGGCTTTGGAAGACAACGGTATGATGGGCCGTCCGGTGGAGCAGCAGGAAGCCATTGCGAAAGAAATGAGCCGTTTGGGAATGGAAATGGGGGTGTTTGTGGTAGACAAAGGCGGTAATGGCGCCAATACTTTGGCCGCAGGTAAAAAAGAGTATATCGATATCTTCCTCAATGGCTGTAAAAGAGCGGTAGAAGTAGCAAAACGCGTGAATGCGAAGTGGATGACGGTAGTACCTGGTGATTTTGAAAGAAACCTGCCGATCGGCGTACAAACCGGAAACGTAATCGACGCATTGCGCCGCGGCGCCGAAATCCTCGAACCGCACGGGCTGGTAATGGTGCTCGAACCGTTGAGCGATTCACCGAACCTGTTCCTGAGAACTTCCGACCAGACGTACGAAATCTGCCGCGGCGTGAACAGCAAATCGTGCAAGATCCTGTACGATATCTACCACATGCAGAAAAACGAAGGCCGCCTGATTTATAACATCGACCGTACGTGGAGCGAAATCGACTACTTCCAGATCGGTGACGAGCCGGGCCGCAAGGAGCCGACAACAGGCGAAATCAATTATAAAAACATCTTCAAATACATCTACGACCGCAGCAAGAAAGAAGGCAAGTCGTTCATTATGGGAATGGAGCACGGCAATTCACAGCAAGGAAAAGAAGGGGAAGAAGCGCTGATTAAGGCTTATGTGGAGAGTGATAGTTTTGCGATATGAGGCTTTAAGCCGTAAGCTTTAGGCTGTAAGCTATAAGCTGTAAGCAATAGGCAATAAGCAGTAGGCTTTATAGTATTGGCATTAAAAAACCGGGAAGCGATTCCCGGTTTTTTTGCTTTTAGCCTAATGCTTACAGCTTATAGCCTAAAGCTTACAGCTCCCTACAAAACCACCACCGAATTCTCAGTAGCGTCTACACCGGCAGGAACATATTTGTCGGCTGCCCAGTCGTTTTCCCACTTGTCGCCGTCCAGGATGTAACGGAACTGATATTCGCCGGCACCCAATTCCACGATGGTTTTGAATGAACCGTCTTTCTGTTTTTTCAATGCGATTGCTTCTTCCGGGTTCCAGCCATTGAACTCGCCTACGAGGGCAATTTTCTTCGCTTCTGAGGCTGCTTCCGCAGGAACTGTAAACGTCACTTTGTAAACAGACTTACTTTTTACAAACTGTTTTGCTAATGCCATAACTTGTAGTGTTAATTGGTTGATGGCTCAAAGATACAATCAAAAATTATTCAAATCAATGAATATCAGTATGCTAAATGTTTGTCATCTTTGAAAAGTTATATAATAACATTTCATGCGACAGTTTTTAGCATCGCGCCTTCTTCTTATCTCAACGTGTATCTGGCTCCTAAAAATGCCCTGATGCCCTGATTTGGCGCAAAAACATACGACGGATCGAAGGTTAACCGGTAAGGGTTGTCGGGCGTCGCAATAACTTGCCCCTGTGCATCAAATTTGACATTTTTGTCGAACGGATCATTCGCGCGGGCGATCGAATTAGCCGGCGGAGTGAAGTTGAGCAGGTTTTTAATACCCCCGTAAATTTCCAGTCCATTGTCAAACTTTTTGGTGATCTGGATATTCTGCAAAGACCATACCGGCGAATTCGCCGCGCGCGGGTCGTCTTCGCTCAGGAGCGGCAGGCGCATTGGCCCGTAGATGTTCCCGGTGTAGTCAAAT
>CAMLNK010000577.1 GCA_946481035.1 uncultured Dyadobacter sp.
TTCAACTCACCGGGGCCGAAGGCGCGAAAAAGCTTTTCAAACGCTACGCCGAAGACGTTTCTGCACATTCATTTCCTGAGGGTAGTATCGATATCGACACACAGGAAGATTACAAACGCCTGATCTCCGGCATTTAGGCCAGCATTTGACCCGATTTATTTCCTCAAAATTAATTTTCGCTTCAACTGTTGCGAATGTAAAATCAACAGTTACATTTGCAGTGTACTATTTAACTAATACACTAAAACAATTGGGCCATGATTCACCTTAACCAGGTTTCTTTTGGGTACGGAAAGCGTAAGAAATTGTTTGAAAACCTCGACCTGCGTCTTGATGCCGGGCATATTTATGGGCTGCTAGGTAAAAACGGGGCCGGGAAATCGAGTTTGCTGCGCAACATGGCAGGACTGCTCTTCCCCACAAGCGGCCGCATTGAGGTGGCCGGTTTTGAGCCCCGCAAACGACAACCTGCCTTTTTACAGGACGTTTTCTTCCTGCCCGAAGAAATTTACCTTCCCTCCGTCACAGTCGACAAGTACGTGAGCCTCATGGCGCCATTTTACCCGAAGTTCGACGAGCAACTTTTCCGCGCGTACATTAGTGAACTCGACATTCCGGAAGGGAACAAGCTCACAGGTATGTCGTACGGCCAGAAGAAAAAGGTGCTGATTGCATTCGCATTGGCCACCAACACCCGCGTACTTATTATGGACGAGCCTACCAACGGCCTGGATATCCCGTCGAAAAGCCAGTTCCGCAGGCTGGTGGCATCCGCGCTCGACAAAGACCGACTGATACTGATTTCCACCCATCAGGTTCGCGACCTGGACAACCTTATCGACGCTATTATTATATTGGAAGACAGCAAGATACTCATCCAGCACAGCCTCGATACTATTTCCGAACGCCTGTGCTTCGGCACATTGCCCAGCATTGAATACGACAACCGCGTGCTCTATTCGGAGCCGTCATTACGCGGGTATAAAGCCGTTTTTGAAAATTCCACGCAGGAAGAAAGTCGCGTCGATTTGGAGCATTTATTCAATGCAGTAATTGAAAATCCCCGGCGGATCAGCCAGATATTTGCCTATTAGCCATGAAAACTATCATCATCCTGTTGCTCGCATTAGCGGCCGCAACGCTTCGGTACATTCTGCCATTCCTAGTTCCAGCCCCTTTGTCCCCCATTATGATCTTATGAACCAGGTTTTTAACATTCATCGCTTTGCTTTAACACTCCGCCTCGAAATCGCCGAAAGAGGGCGAAGTTACCTGCTGATGTCGGCCTTGATGGTCTTCGCAATGTTGGTCATGATGATTCCCGTCACAATGTCCCGCGAGTTCAGCGGATTCCGCGAGGTACTGCATTATTTTGCACTGTTCCTGATCGTCCTATTCGGCAGCAGCCTGTTTACAAGCGGGGCACTTGCACAATTCACAGCTCCCGCAACGGGCATTTCCGCATTGATGACCCCGGCTTCAACCGCAGAAAAGTTTCTGACTTCACTACTTTTCAATCTCATTTTCCTCGTGCCACTGATCATCTTTTACTGGTGGCTGCATTATTACACGCTTGGAATTGCCAATGCGAAAATCATTAACCAGGCATCCAGGTACCATCCCATGCCCGCGGATATTGTAAACTATACGACATTCGGATATTTCGGCATCCAGGCTTGCGTATTTTTGGGGTCAGTTTTTTTCAGAAAAAACGCATACATCAAAACGGCTGTCATTGCCCTGGCCATAGCATTCACAGTGAGCGTTGCCAACACGATGATCGCCATCAATTTCACAGATAATCCCACGAAAGTAACCGCATTACCTTTGACCGGTTGGAAATTGTGGTACTATAATGAAGATGGCAACACGAAATGGCGGTTTGCCTCTATTTACTACTACCTCCCGCTATCCGACAATCTTTTGCTGATGGCACAACTCGTTACGGGGGCATTTGTGATACTGCTCTGGATGTGCGCGTTTTACCAGTTGAAGGAACGGGAGATTTAACATTCAAGTACAATGGAATTCAAAGACAAACAGGCTATTTACCTTCAAATCGCGGATTACATCTGTGAGCAGATTCTGCTGGGCAAATGGCCACCGGGCGAGCGCGTTCCGTCGGTTCGCGACCTCGCTGCAATGATAGAAGTTAATCCGAACACCGTCATGAGAACATACGACTTTCTGCAAGGCAAGGAGATCATTTTCAATAAAAGAGGCATCGGATATTCCGCCGACGAACAGGCGGCAGAAAAGATTCTCGACTACAAGAAAGAACGCTTCCTCGCAACAGAACTTCCGGAATTTTTCAAGAACCTCTACCTGCTGGGTATCGATATGAACGACCTGCGCTCACGGTACGAGAAGTTTGTGGAAGAGATGTACCCATTAACCAAATAGACCATGAAAACCAGCCATACACTTTTTCTTACGACAATATCATTTTTTATCGCATTCACTCTGGGTATCAATTGGGTACTAAAAGATGAATTCGAAAAAATCGACAAGACCGATCCCTATGTAGGTTTTTCCAGCCATCCGCTGAAACCGTTCAAATATGTAAAACTCCATGGCAACAGCTTCGGCCTTACGGAAATACGTACTGACAAGGCACCTGAACTGAAAATGATCATCAACCCGAAATACATTGACTGGAAAGTCGCCAAAGATACGTTGACCATCTTCTACAAACCGGACTGGAAACGGAACAACCAGGTGATTGGTGACGACTATGAAGTCCGACCATCCATTTATGTATTTACACCGGAATTAGCAGGCATTACATCGGATCAGGTGAGGTCGAGGATTATGGGAGCCAAAACACCTCACCTTAACATTCAGCAGAACGGCGACGGCATGCTAATCATGCGTTCCAAAATCCCGGAAATCAAGGCGGATATTAAAAATAATGGCTATCTACGTTTTGGCGGATCGAATAGTCCGCTGAATGCCGAGGTTATTGTCGCGGATAGCAGCTCATTTCAAAGCGATAAGGACATTTTCAAGCATTTCAATGCTTCGATCGACAGCATGGCGCATTTGAATGTGCCCGGAAGCGTTGTCAAAAAGCTCAAATAAAAGAAAATCGCGGAGCGCCCGTACCCCGAAGTTCTATACTTCTTCGGGCCGAGCATTCCGCGACCTTTTAATTATGTATTGCCTTACTTAATCCCCAGCATCAAACTAGTACTTCCGCCCGCATTGGTAGTCGGCAATATGCCGTTCCACTTCGCAACCCATTCCTGCTGAATGAGCAAGGGAGTCAATGTTTTTTGCCTCAACTGGTTAGCTTCGGCCTCGGCCTTGGCTTTGATCAACGTTGCCTTCGCCTGCCCTTCCGCGCGGGCGATGAGGACTTTTGCTTCGGCTTCCGCTTGTTTTGCCTGGTTTTCGGCTTTCAAACGCGCCTGGATGGAGGCGTTTTTCTCGTCGATCATCTGGCGCAGCGAAGGCGGCGGGGTAATGGCCGAGGTTAGTTGGTCGTACACAAAGCCGTCTTTTCCGAGGGTTTTGGTCAATACATTCTGAACGCGGTCTTCGAAAACTTCCCGGTTCGACATGACGCTGTCGGAGGTGAAAGAGTTGGCCACAATGCGGTAGGCGTCGTAAATGGTGTTTTTCATAAAACCCTGCTGGATTTCCACTAACGGTCGTCTGTATTGGCGGTAAATCTGCGGCACTTTTTCAGGGTTGATGTGGTAGTTCAGCTTCGGATCGACTTTAAATTCCGCCGCGTCTTTGGTTGTGATCACAAACGATTCGTAATCAACGCTCTGCGTGTAGGTTGGAAATTCCACGATTTTGGTCGTCCACGAGTTGTACCAAACACGGCCCGTCACCAGCGTAATGTTATCGACACCCTTTTCGCTTCCGTAGAGGTTAATGCGGATACCCACATTCCCCGCATCGATATTTTCGAACGAAAACGGCTGGATCGCCAGCGACATGATTAATACGATAATAGTCAGAACCCCAATAATAATGTTTCGCTTCATGTTCGATTACTGTTTAGATTTCAATTGGTTTACGATTTGTCCGAAGACAATATATAGGAAATAAAGAGCCGCGCCAATGATCGCCAGGCCGGCAAAAACGAGAAAATCGGATTGGGCGTTTACGAGCCGGAGCG
>CAMLNK010000578.1 GCA_946481035.1 uncultured Dyadobacter sp.
CCAATGTCACCAAAATCGCGACGGTCGTCATTAATTTTTGATCGCTTGTGTGCAGTCTGGTTTATTTGCAGCATGGTGTTATTCGAAAAAATGGCCGGCGCATTGGCCCGCCGGAAAGACACGGCGCTGTATGTGGGATTGTTCTGCTGGGTATCCGTCGGATTTACCATCGGGCGGATTGATCCCTGGGATGCGTATTTGCGGTCCCTGCTGGCATTGGTCGTATTATGGTCGCCGGTGCTTGCGGTTACGGGGGTGCGCGAGGGAAGCGGAGAGGGGCGTTTTGCAGGTGGCAACCGCCGTTACTGGTTTGCATGCTTTTTGGCATACTCACCCTTAGTATTGGTGTTGTCGGGAGCTCAAATGAGCGCGGGTGCGCTGTTTTGGCCGGTGGTGTTCACCGGGGGGCTTTGCATTGCGGTACTTGAATGCCTGCTGGTGGCCGAGAGCCTGTATACCGGCCGTTCGCTCCCTATCAAATGGGTGCGGAAGCTGAGTTTGGAAAAGGCGGTGTTGATCAGCATCACCGGACTTGCGTTGCTGTTGGGCGCCATGGCGGTGTCGAGTCTGGATAATCCGGTGTACCATTCCGGGACGCAGTTACTCATTGGTTTTGAACTACACTTCCTTAAAATCCTGCGCAGATTTCCCACGTTTATCGGCTTTTCCCTGCAATTGCTGATCATGTACCTGGCGGGGTACTTTTTCTTTTATATCAATAGCCGCTGGCTCGTTCCCCGCATTCTGAAAGAACGGGGCATTTTGCATTATATCCTGCATTCGGCAGCGCTAATCGGCGTTTTTTACCCGTTGTGGGGACAGTTGTTGGCCAGTTTGCCGCTGGATAAGGTACTGGGCGGCGTGTTTTCAGCCAACCCTTTTGTCGCGGAAAATGCATTTGGTGCGATGCTCGTGCTGGCCGTGAGCCTGCCGGTGCTGCTGGCGATACAGTGGACCAGGCAAAACAGCCTGATCACGGCCCTGCGGCACGAGAAATCCCTGGCCGAACTCGATCTTCTGAAACAGCAGTTGAACCCGCACTTTTTCTTCAATACCCTCAATAACCTGTACGCATTAAGCCTGCAACGCTCCGAACAGACCCCGGAAAGCATTTTGCAGCTCTCGGAACTGATGCGCTATGTGATTTACAAGGCCAAAGAGCCATTTGTGAGCATCGGGGATGAGGTCAAATACCTCGGTGATTACCTGCAATTGCAGAAGATCCGGCTGAAAAGGAGCCTCGACCTGCAATTCGAGGAGGAAATCGCGGATAGTAGGGTTCAGATTGCCCCGTTGCTGCTGATCGTTTTCGTCGAGAATGCATTTAAGCACGGGGTGGAGAATGCCGAAGGGCCCGCATTTTTGCATATCAGCCTCAAAGCCGACCAGCATTTGGTGCGTTTTGTATGTAAAAATTCCTACGAACCGGCACCGGATGCGCATTCCGGCATCGGATTAACTAATTTGCGGAAACGGCTGGCGTTGCTCTATCCCGGAAAGCACCGGTTGACTACCGAAGCGAAAAACGGAGTGTTTGTCGCCAGCCTGGAAATTGACCTGCTATGAGATTACGATGCCTGATCGTCGACGACGAGCCGCTGGCTCATGATGTGATCCTGAAATACCTGGATGATATTCCTTTTCTCGAAAGGGCGGGGCAATGTTATCTTGCCACGGAGGCATTCACGTTTCTCAATCATCACACCGTCGACCTCATTTTCCTGGACATCCGCATGCCGAAGCTCAGCGGACTCGATTTCCTGCGCACGCTCAACCAGCGGCCGCTGGTGATCATCACGTCCGCTTACGAGGAGCACGCGCTGGAAAGTTTTGAACTCGAAGTGGTTGACTATTTGCTGAAACCGTTTCGCTTCGACCGCTTCCTGAAAGCTGCCAACCGCGCATTGGAACAGCATACCTTACGCAAGCAGGCCATTATTGCGCCCACACCGACCGCGGCGCAGCACGACCCGGAACCGTTGTATATCAAATCCGACAAGAAGCTGGTTCAGATGCAGCTCGACGACGTGTATTATCTGGAAAGCCTGGGTAACTATGTGAAAGTATGGGGCCGCGACCAATTCCTGCTCACGCAACGTACACTGGCAAGTTTTGAAGAGCAGCTGCCTGCCGAGGCGTTCATCAGGATACACAAGTCGTTTATTTTGAACAAAAAATTCGTGCATTATATCGAGGGTAATATGATCCGATTGCGCAATGGAAAGGTACTGCCGCTCGGTAAAACGTTTAAGCACGTGATCAAACTGTTTCCGGGCTGATCCTTGAAATTCTACCGCTGGCTGGGTATATTTGTTTATACACGAATTGATAGACACCACCCACGCACCATCATGAATTCACTCGATTACTTACGCGATGAGATTCGAACGTATTTTCCCGAATCCAAGGAACTGCAACTTTCGCCGGCATTCGACGGCCAACGACGTTTCAATTTTTACTTTGAAATAGCCCCCGAACAACGTCATTTACTTTACCTGAATTGGGATGGAGATATTGAAGGTTTTACCTTGAAATGCCTCGAATTCCCCGACGCCGTTTTATTAAAGGAACTGACCGAAGCCTATACCGAAAAAGGCTCGAAAATGTTCAATATTGGCCAGCCGGTGGCGACATTGTCCTTCGTTTTTCAGGGAAAAGACAACCTGAGGGTACGCAATTACAAAGGCAAGACCCACATTGATTCCCATGAAATATCGGCGAGGAACCTAATGTACGCCGTCAATCCGTTTGAATGAACGGCCCGGCATCGATGTTTCTGGACGTTCATACCCATCACCCGGCTACCGCCCCGGACGTATTAGCCATCGAAAATAGGCACGATGGGTTTGATGCGCCTGTCGCCAGCGCGCGTGTGAGTGCGGGACTGCACCCGTGGTACGTCCGCGCCGGTACGCTTTCCGCTGATTTTGAAAAATTGCGGCGATATGTAATTCAGCCAGAGGTGTGTGCGATCGGAGAATGCGGCCTGGATAAGCTCACGCCTACGGATTGGGACACGCAATGCCGCGCATTCGAATGGCAGATTGCGCTGGCAGAAGCGTTGCGAAAACCGCTGGTGATCCATTGTGTAAAGGCATTTCAGGAATGCCTGGTGTTTTTGAAGCAAACCAGCGTGCCCGTTGTTTTTCATGGGGTTAATAACCGCCTTTCAGTGGTCGGGCCGCTGATCGATGCGGGCTATTTTCTGTCTTTCGGAAAGGCTTTGCTGCATCCTAATGCAGCCATTACCGAGGCATTCAGGGCCGTCCCGTTGGAGCAGCTTTTCCTTGAAACCGACGACACCGGTGCCGACATCCGCGAAATTTACAAAACCGCTTCTGAGCTGCGGAATATTCCCGAAAAAGAGATTGCTTTGCAGCTCGAATCGAATTTTAGAAAAGTATTTAAATAATGATGGAGGATTTTTCCTGGCTTTCCAGGACGGAGTTATTGATCGGACGGGAAAACCTGGTGAAGCTCAGCCAGGCGCATGTGCTGGTGATTGGTCTGGGCGGGGTAGGCTCATTTGCTGCGGAATTCATATGCCGCGGCGGGGTGGGGACGATGACGATCGTCGATGGCGACGTGGTGGACCCCACCAACCGCAACCGGCAACTGCCCGCATTGGCCACGAACCACGGCCAAAGCAAGGCCGATATTATGGCCGAGCGCCTCAAAGCCATTAACCCGGAGCTGACTTTGCATGTCGTGAAGAGCTTCGTTACGCCCGATGCCGTGGAGCAGATCCTCGACGTGGGCAACTACGACTATATCGTCGACGCGATCGACAGCGTCACTCCCAAATTGACATTCCTCACGCAGGCGTATAAGCGCAACATACGCATCGTAAGCTCGATGGGCGCGGGCGGGAAAATGGACCCGACGCAATTGAAGGTGGTCGATATTTCAAAGACTTATAACTGCCCTTTTGCGCAGCAGGTCAGGAAAAACCTGAAAAAGGCAGGGATCTACAAAGGTATCAAGGCGGTATTCTCCACCGAAGAACAGATCCGCGAGTCGCTGATCCTCACCGACGGCAGCAACTATAAAAAATCCGCTTACGGCACCATGCCCTACCTCCCCGCGATATTCGGAGGAACCTGCGCGTCGGTTGTGCTGCGGGATTTG
>CAMLNK010000579.1 GCA_946481035.1 uncultured Dyadobacter sp.
GCCAAGCATGAAGTTGATGATCATGGTATTGGAAGTTCCAAAGAGATTTGAACTTAATGTAGTCCCCACTGAAAATTTGCCGAAATGGAAAATTTCCCCGATACACCCGCGGGTGCGGTCCTTGAAATTGGCAAGCCTGGCCCAGCCCATCACGATCGTAAAAATGCTGGTCAGCGCCGCGCCGCCGAGGTATGCGTAGATGATATTTTGCAGATTGGCAGTTTTGGTAAACGCCATAATCATGACAAAAATGATGAAAAACCCCTGGCTCAGAAAGCGTATGCACAACAACTGGTCGAACCGCTGCTCGGCCTGCACCACGCATGAAGCGATAAAATACGGCAGCGAAGCGATATAGATAATGCCAAACCATTCCACGAACAGTACTACCGAAGGATTTTTGAACCAATCCGAAAACAAGAAGGCCGGAATGTTGATCAGCGCCAGGATGCCTGTAATGGCTCCCCCGATAAACCAGGCAGAGCCTACTACCTCGCGCTTCCGGGCTTCGCCGGCGCCGGCGTAAAATTTGATGAAGGCTGTTGTGAGAAAGCCCGACCGGAATGTATCGACCAGCAGCAATATCGACAAAAAGAAAACCCACATCCCGATGCTCGCCACCGGCAGCGCCCGGTAAAGAATGATCATATTGAGCATTCCGAGTACCGACATAATGCCGTTTCCGGCCAACGAAAGAAAATGCTTGTTCCTTAATTTCTGTAAAAGCTGAAAGGTCATCAGGTCGTGCGCAGAATATTGTGGGTCAACTGCAATATGCGAAGTAATTTTACAATATTTTTGCGCAAAATAGGAATAATGTTTTAACTTTCCTCCCTCTGCCCTGCCGCAGGGGCCCGCCTGATTGTAAAGATGTACGAAACCTACTGATTGCCAGAATATGAGTTTATTGGGCTTACCTAAATGGATTTTACCGCACCTTTTTACAAACAAGCGTTTCGAAGACCTTACCGACGGCGAAATTCAGGCCTTGCGGGAACGTATCGGCCGTTTTAAAGACGAAACCCCCGAAGTTTCGGTGGTGATCCCGGCATGGAACGAGGAAAACAATATCTATCGGACGCTGTCTTCGCTTTCTGCAAGCAATACCAGGTACAAAGTCGAGATCATCGTCGTGAACAACAACTCGACAGACGGCACGCAGCGGGTGCTCGATACGCTGGGCGTGAGAAATTACCTGCAAACCGTTCAGGGAACGCCATTTGCCCGGCAAATGGGCCTGGACCACGCCCGGGGCAAGTTTCACCTATGTGCCGATTCGGACACCTTCTATCCACCCGACTGGATCGACCTGATGGTGGAACCAATGGCGAAAGACAAAAACATTACCGGTGTTTACGGCAACTACGCGTTCATTCCGCCGGCCGGACAGGGCCGGTCGGGCCTCTGGCTTTATGAAAAATTTGCGGGGCTGATGATCCAGATCCGGAAGAAAAACCGCGAATACCTGAATGTCTACGGGTTCAATATGGGATTTGTGACCGAAGTCGGCCGGAGAACGGGTGGTTTCCGGGTAAGCGGCTCGCGGGTTTATGCCAACATCGTAGGCAGCGATTTCCAGAATGAGGCCGAAGATGGCCGCATGGCCCTGAACCTGAAAAAAGAAGGCAATCTGAAACAGGTTACCAGCCCCAAAGCGACGGTTTTTACCTCGCCGCGCCGCCTACTCGACGACGGCAGTATTTCCAAAGCATTCCTTAATCGGGCCAAGCGACAGTTGCAAGGCATGCGCGACTATCTCTCGTAATATGATCCAGCACCATTTTCCCGATACTACCTTATTGATCACCCACTATAACCGCAGCGGCTCGCTCGAAAGGTTACTGGCCACGTTCGAATCGCTCGGCTGCCAGTTTGCGGACATCGTCGTGTCCGATGACGGCAGTAAGCCCGAACATCTTGAAAAGGTAAAGGCGCTTACCGGCCGTTTCCGTTTCCGGCTCATTACCACGCCGAAAAACCGCGGGCTGGGTAATAATATCAACAAAGGCCAGGACGCGGTGCAATCCGAATACACTTTATATGTACAGGAGGACTTCCAGCCTTCCGACATTTTCCCCGGGCACTTCCAGGACGCGCTCACATTCATGCGCGAAGACCCGAAATGGGACATTGTACGGTTTTACGCGTATTTTGCCTACCCTACCCTGAAACCGTTCGGCAAGGGTTATTCTGAAATGGTGTACCGGTTCTGGGACATGAACCATTTGAAATTTTACTATTACAGCGACCACCCGCATTTGCGCAGAAGCACATTCCTGAAAAAATTCGGCCGCTATCCCGAAGGCATCAAAGGTGACCTGACCGAATACAAAATGGCAGTCAGCTTTTTACAGAAGAAAGGTAAGGGGCTTTTCTTCAATGAGTTTACCCAATTATTTTACCAAAGAAACTCCTCCGACGAGCCCAGTACCATGGAGCGCGCCAACTGGAAACTGAGCGAGAATCCGCTGGTGAAGCTTGCCCGGCTGGGATACCTGCGCTACCGTTGGTTGAAAAATACGCTGGACCTGGTTTTCATGAAATAGCATACCTGCATGAACAAGGAATATTTCTTCGGGGAGGTGACGCTGCTCATTACCCATTACAACCGGAGCCAGTCGCTGGAACAGCTGCTCCTTTCATTCGAAGCTTTGAACTGCCGGTTCGGCGACGTTGTCGTTTCCGACGACGGCAGCAAGCCCGAGCACATCGATTATTTGCTCCAATTACAGAAAAAACATGACTTCCGGCTCATTACCACGCCTGAGAACCGGGGCCTGGGGAACAATATCAACAAAGGGCAGGACGCCGTACACACCCCGCTGACGCTTTACGTGCAGGAAGATTTCACGCCTGCCGCCATTTTCCCGGAAAGCTTCACCCACGCCCTGGACATTATGCGTGAAAAGCCTCTAACGGATATGGTACGGTTCTATGCTTACTTCGAATATCCTTACCTGAGCAATCCCCGGCACGGCTATTACGAAATGGATTTCAAGGTCTGGAAGCCCGGTTACCGCAAATTTTACGCGTACAGCGACCACCCGCACCTACGCAGGAGCAATTTTTTTGAGAAGTTCGGAAGATATGCCGAGGGTCAGAAAGGCGACGTGACCGAGTACCGGATGATGATGTCGTTCCTTAAAAACAAAGGGAAAGCCTATTTTTATAAGGACTTCACCGGATTATTCGTACAAAAGAATTCGGAGGCTGAGCCCAGTACCATGAAAAGGACCAGCTGGCGGGAAAGCAACAACTTTTTGCTTACCCAGATCAGGCATCTTTACCGTCACCTGAAATTTAATTTTGATTACCTGACCTGAATATAGTCTCACATTATTCCGATCTTGGTGCCATCAAACTCAATGTTTCCACTCCTGAGATATGCCAACCCGCATTACAAATGACTCATTCAGATGGTATTACGCGAGCATTTACCTGGGTCTGGCGCTGATCTTCGGCTCCCAGTATTTTACCTATAAAAATGTTCGCGACCTGTCGCTCAACAACGAGCGCCTGAATGTCACGATCGGTGTACTGAACCAGACAGCCAATTTCGGGCTTGTTACGAAGGATTTCCAGTCGAACATGCGCGGGTACCTGATCACCCAGAACAACGCCCTGCTGACAGACAATTACAACAAAAAAATCCAGCTCGTAGGCATTACTGATACGCTGTTCAACCTGGTCAAGGGCGATGACATGCAAACCCGGCGTGTCAAGGAGCTGCTTGAAATATCCAGCCGGATCGTAGCTTACTCACAAAATGTGATCAGTATTTTCCGAACGCAGGGCAGCCAACAGGCATTTTCCAAAATACAGGAGGGAGAAGGCATAAGGCTTAACAACCTGCTTACCAGCAAGATCAACGAGATCGAAGACTCCGAAAACCATAATATGAACCAGCGCCGGAAGCTGGTTTCGGCTACCCAACAGAATTCGGTCCTGTTCATTTTATTAACCGGCGCGGTGGGTTTTATTCTAACGATCCTTTCCATCGTATTTCTGAACCTGGATAAACGCAAGCAGCGGCTTTTGCAAAAGGAGATCAATGAAAGGGAGCGCACGGTAAGCCAATACCTTGAAGCGATCCCCGACGGCGTGATGATCATCAATAATGAACGT
>CAMLNK010000580.1 GCA_946481035.1 uncultured Dyadobacter sp.
CGCTGGTGAAGCAGACGCTCGAATTGTTGAAAAAGAATGGCCCCTACGACGGGCTGTACTTCGATATTCACGGTGCGATGAGCGTTGAGGGATTGGACGACCCCGAAGGCGACCTCATCACACGCATCCGGGAGGTGATTGGTAAAAAAGTGCTCATTTCGACCTGTATGGACTTGCACGGCAATGTATCGTGGCGCCTCGCACAGCATACCGACCTCATCACCTGCTACCGGATGGCTCCCCATGAGGACGCGATGGAATCCAAGCGCCGGGCTGTGGCAAATCTGCTGTCGCGCCTTGAAAGCGGCAAGGGAAAACCCGCGTATAAAGCCTGGATCCCGGTTCCGATCCTGCTTCCGGGTGAAAAAACCAGTACCCGCATTGAGCCTGGGAAATCGCTGTACGCCAAGGTGGCACCCGCTTCGGTACAACCGGGCGTGATCGATGCGGCCATGTGGGTGGGCTACGCGTGGGCGGACGAGCCCCGTAACCATGCAGTGGTAATGGTGACCGGCGACGACAAAGCCAAAGTGACCGAAAGCGCTGAAATGCTTGCCAAAAGCTTCTGGGATGTGCGTAAGGAATTTGCTTTCGTGGCTCCAACCGACGACCTTAAAGGCGCATTGAACAAGGCGCTCGCGAGTGACAGGCACCCATTCTTTATCAGCGACTCGGGCGACAACCCTACCGCCGGCGGCGCAGGTGACGTTACCTGGACAATCACGGAAATTCTGAAACGCCCTGAATTCAAGGCCGAAAACGGCCCGTCGCTTATTTACGCGTCTATTCCGGGCCCTGAACTGGTGGAGGCTGCGATGAAAGCCGGTGTCGGAGGCAAAATCGACGCATATGCGGGCGCGAAGGTGGATGCGCGCTTTGCACCGCCCGTACATTTGGTGGGTACGGTGGAAGCCATCCATCACGGCGACGTCAATGCTGAAACCGAGGTAGTAGTGAAAGTGGGCAGCGTGCGCGTGATCGTGACCAAAAAACGCAAGCCTTACCATAAAGAGGCCGACTTTACGAGACTGGGCCTTAACCCGCGCAAATCGGACATTGTAGTCGTGAAAATCGGTTACCTCGAACCGGAGCTGTACAACATGCGCGCCGACTGGATTTTGTCGCTTACACCCGGAGGCGTAGACCAGGATCTGGAGCGGTTGCCCTATAAACGCATCAAGCGCCCGATGTTCCCGTTGGATAAGGATATGAAAGAGCCTGATTTAAAGGCGAAACTGGTGCCTTCATCGGATAAATTGTAACAGTATCAGCAAAAGTAAAGCCGGCTCTCCCGAAATGAGGGGCCGGCTTTTTTTTCGAAATTAAATCTGAGTTTCACTCCGCCAGCGCAAATGCAACCGCCGCATCGGAATGGATACGGGTGGTATCAAAAACGGGCACCGCCACATCTTCCTGCCCGAGTATCAGCGGTATTTCAGTACAACCCAGGATAATCCCTTCTGCACCCCGCCGAATCAGTTCGTCGATGATGGCAAGATATGCCCGCTTTGTTTCTTCTTTGATAATACCCTTACCGAGTTCGTCACGGAGCGTATTTTGGATAAAATCACGGCTTTCCTGAGTGGCTGGTACAATGGGCTCAATACCGAGGCTTGTCAGTTTGTCTTTGTAAAAATCCATTTCCATTGTGAATTTCGTACCGAGCAGTCCCACTTTCCCTAACCCGGCTTTTTTGATGGCAGCAGCGGTTGCAGTGACGATATGAATTACCGGCAGGCTTATTTCACTTTCCAATCGGTCGGCAACGGCGTGCGCAGTATTGGCGCAAAGTACAATGGCTTCGGCTCCGGCTTTTTCGAGATTCCGGCAGGCCGACAGCAGGATTTCGAAAGTATCGTCCCATTTGCCAGCCGTGTTATTGCTCACAAATGCATTGAAATTCACCGAATAGATAATGCATTCGGCATAATTGAGCTCTCCCAATTTCGCGTTAATGCCTTCATTGATAAAACGGTAATAGTCGACGGTTGAGACCCAGCTCATCCCGCCTACGAGGCCTAATTTTTTCATTTTTTATGGTGTAGATAGAAACAAGTAATCAGGCATTCCCGCCGTCGGAAACACGATCCGTAACCCAAAGCAGAAATAATGCATTAAAAATCAACGTAAGAGGAATGACCGACAGGTTTTTGAAAAATAATATGATCACCCATTCAGAAGACTTTTCCGCGATGATGTTGTTGACTTTGAGTTTGTAGTAAAGACAAGTCTGGAAGGCTGTGTAGTCGATCAGCAGGTTAGTCACCCAGGCGATCAGCAGATAAATCACAAAGCTTGCCAGCAATGATCGCCAATAGGCTTTCAGGCGAATACGCCCTTTTTGCCAGTACTCCGTCCAGGCTTTGCCGCTGGTGAGCATCAATTTTAGACGCGAAAACCCGCGTTTTAGCTGCGTGAGTCCCAATGCGTATACGAAAAGTAAGATCCTCGCAGATTCGACGACCACTTCCATCGCAATGTGCAAACCAGGAGATATCGGCCCGAAGGCACCGAGTTGCACAATCCGGCCGATAGCGGCGGTGAGACCAAGGCCAAGTACGATGAGGTAATGGTTACGGAAAAACAATAGCGTTTCGCGCAGCCAGGTCAGGCTTTGAATGGTGTCAATGTTCTTTTTCATGGCGTTATCAGTTTTTGGTAAATTAAAGAATACACGCCGAAAAAGCACTTACTTATAGGCAATTTTCAATTTTTGAGAAAAGCCGGAAGCATTTTCGATAAAAACGGTGTAGATACCCTTCTGCTTCCCTTCCATATTCAATTTCCAGTCTCCATCCGTTGTAATATCCTGGCGGCCAACTAGCAGCCCCGATGCACTGTAAATCCTGACTTCATCGCCTTTGGCCAGCCCTCCAATGGTGATTTGGCTGCCTCCGGGGTTCGGAAAAACGAAAGGCTGGCTGCGCATATCCGGCGTACCTGTCACGAGAGAACTGTATTGGACCATGCCGTCCACATTGTCAACCGCGCGGTCAACCATTTTCAGCCGGTAATAATTGGAACCCGGCAATGGCTCACCGTCGGTAAAAGCGTAGCCACTCCCCGCTCCTCCCCCCGGCAACGCCGCGAGCGTTTCAAAAATGCGGCCGTCGCGGCTTCGTTGTATTTCAAAGTGGGAAAAATCGGTTTCCTGCCCCGTCCTCCATTCGAGTTGAAAGCCGTTGCCGACTTTGGTAAGCTTGAAATAAAGCAGCTTTACGGGAAGCGGATCGCCCGGATTGGTGATTTTGGATAGTGTACCATTCAAAAAGGATAAGATATAGAGCTCACCGGCCTGATCTTCACCAAACGATATCAGCGACGAATAAGTAAGCCCGACATCCAGCGTTGCCACTCCCAGCGGATCGATGTAACTGATTTTCCCGGCCGAATAGTCGCCGAAAAAATAATGGCCTTTCATCGACGGGTAGCGCTGGCCGCGGTAAACAAAGCCTCCCATTACCGACACATCCTTGCCACCATTGTTTGTGTAACCGGCGTATGTGAGCCTGGGCGCAATGTAGGTCGTTCCCGGTGCGCAATGCGATGAATTGTAGGTTTGCGTGCCTTCGAGGCAGTTCCAGCCAAAATTCGGAGCCGGCCCGCCGAACGGGTACGACAGAAAATTGATCTCTTCCCAACCATCCTGCCCATTATCCCCGATCCACAAGTCGCCGGTCTGGCGGTCGAAACCAATCCGCCAGGGATTCCGCAGGCCGGCCGCAAATATCTTTCCGAGCGGGTTGTCACCGGGCGCCGGACTACTGGTATCGAGCCGCAGCAGCTTCCCGAAAAGCTTGCCCATGTTCTGGGAATTATTGTCGGGGTCGCCCGGCACACCACGGGAGCCGGGGCCGTTGTCACCGGTTGAAATGTATAAAAACCCGTCTTTGCCAAATGCCATATCCCCGCCACGGTGGCCGCCGAGCACATCCTCGTAGGGAATCGTAAGGATTTTGACTTCCGAATCAGCATCAGCCAGATCGGCATTGCCTGCCTGTCGCGAGAACCGGGAAATCTGGACTTCGGTTTTGCTTTTTACCACATACATCACGTAGAAAAAGCCGGATGCCTGGTAGTCGGGCGGGAATGCGATGCTGAATATGCCCGCCCAATCGGGA
>CAMLNK010000581.1 GCA_946481035.1 uncultured Dyadobacter sp.
GAGTACCGAAAACCCGTTCGAAGGAAGCGCCAACGACGTGCCGATTTCACAGATCAGCCAGCAGTTGAACATCGAGCTCCGCGAAATGCTGGGCGAAACCAATTTGCCCGATGATTTGCAGGTTCACAACAACATTATCCTTTAAACCTAAATCAAAAATCAAATGGAAACGCTTAACCTCGAAATCCTGAACCCCGGTCCGATCCTTGCAGACATGAAAGGCGAGCTGCAAACCCTGGCCATTTTGCCGCATTACTACCTGCGCCGTCCGACGCCCAGCGGCTCGCCGGATTTCTCGATCTGGGATTTTGGTTCAAACCCGCTGGGGGTAAGGGAATCGGCCCTCCCGGAAGTGCTGCAACTGATAGGTATCCGCAGCCTGACACTGAATGTCCGCCAGGACCTGAGCCCGCTGCACCGGCTAAGCGCCGGCATACCGCACACCGGTAACGAGCAGGACAAGTGGCGCTACCTTATGAGCGATGACGTGACGCATGTTTTACAGCCGTTTTTACGCAACTGCCGCACCATCGCATTTCACGACTGGGCCAGCCTGGCCGGCGCTTCGGGGCTTTGGAACAGCCTGCTGCGGGGCGTCGTCATGCCTTCGGGTACCCAGGGCCTCGAATTTATCTTCTACCTGGGCGATCCGCTTACGCAGCGCACATTTCAGGTGGAAGAAGCCATCGGCATTATTACCGGCTTTTCGGAATACGGGCAGGTAACCATTGCACTCGATGAAAGCGAGGCCATTAAGTTGTGGATGGTACTGAATGGGGTGCATGAGTACGGTAGTGTGGTGAAACAGACTTTCCCGGATTTAAAAAGAAAATACATTTCTATTTTCAGGACCATCCATATTGATCGCCTGCTGGTGTACTCGGCCACGCAGGCGATGTTGTTTACAAGGCATACCCAACTGCTGCTCGCCCGCAAAAAGGTTGCGTCGTCATTCGAAATGGCGCCGGAGGCACGCGATCATTTTATCGAAGGATTCTGCGTAGGACTGGTGCGGCAAATGGACGTCGTCCGGTGTCTGGCATTGGGGCTGATCGTCTTCGGCGCGCGGACTGAAATACCTACCGGTGTGGAGCGGCAAGACGCGGCCCGTGGGCTACTCGACTATATTGACCAATGGGCAGGAGACCTGCAACAGCAGGAAATCATGTATCTGTACCAGTAAGCGCGAACACCCCGGTATATACGGGGCGTTCGCGTTTTTCAATAACGGGCTCCTACGCTTCATGACTGAATGGAAAAAACTGTACTAAACTGTTCGTCTGTATTACTCGTCGTCGTCGAGCAGCTGATCGTGCATCCGGAGGGCATCGTCCATGAACTCGCTACCTTCGAAGGTATGGTCTTCATGGTGGTGGATCTCTGTCGAAAGTATCTCGACTTCCCGCTTGTAATTGTCTTCGGTGCCGCTGTCGTGCACCATTTGCATAAACAGGTTCATAGTTGCAATTGTTTATGGATTAGAAATGAATTTGAAAAACAATACGCATTAATACTTTATAGGGGACAATTGTCGTGCCAAACTATTAATGTACTGATAATTAGTGTATTGTGTATTTATTTAAGCCAAAAATCAAGCGATATTTCGTCTATTGACCGGTGTCGGCTTTAAATATCGCGTGATCGGAACAGGGCGGGTCATTCTGCGAGGTACTGGCGTTTGCGGGAATTCCGAATCGACCAATGTGGCGTTCCCGTTTTTGGTATTTATGGTCATGATTGATTATGGTTATTAAATACTACCCGCCCATTCGGCCAGAAAACGAAGCACTTCCGGTTTGGCCGGAACGATGCTCCCCTCCGCGATCGAGCCCGATGTGGCGATGCCCAGCACCAGGCAATGCGCTGCCTCCATACCGGTTTTCAGGCCCAATGCGTAGCCCTCGATGAAATTTGCCCGTTCGCGTATATTATGTGTATGCGCGGGCACGGGAGGACGGGTAATTTCAAAATAGGAGTCTTGCTTGACGAGCACCGCATGGGTGTCGGAGTAAATAATGAGACGCCGGATGTCGAGCGTCTGAAAAATTGCGCGGTAGCGCCCCCTGGCCTCCGGGTCCTGTGTATCAAACTCCGGCACGGATTTGCCGCCAAACAGGATCGACCACAGGCCCCAGGCTTCCCGCTCGTCCAGCGCGAGCGTTACGTGGCCGCTCCGCGTGAAACTGCCCATTACATCGAGGATTTCATCTACGTCAAAGAAATGACTGTTGGTAGGGTTGCCGAGGTAAAAGATGAATTCCCAGTCGTTGCGTGCCAACGGGCGGATCACGTCGGCGAGCAGGCCATACCAGAGGTCGGCGGCCTGGTGAACGTCCGTCCAGTCGGAAAATGAAATGACGCGGCTTTGTGAAAACAGTTTTCGGAGCGCTTCTATGCCTGTTTGCGAGACAATATCACGCCATTTGGCAACCTGCCCGGATGCAGTTGAAGGTACTTCTCCGGCCCGGATTCCCATTGATCGCAGCAGGTGAGCATTATCTTCGGAGACGGGATCGGTGAGGAAATCGGTTTCACCGAGCGACGCTGCGGCCTGCGAAACCGAATGCAGCAGCGTGTGCGTCGCGTTGTCCGGTAAAGGTTGACGGTTCATCATGTTGAGTTTTGGATAGGATGTCACACGGGCAATACCTATGCCAAAAAGTTAAAATGATGACTATCAGGATATTTTTAAGGTGATAGCCCCAAAAAGACACGCTATTTCGTCAAATCCCTGGTGGATTACGAAATACCGTGAAAATCTCTTACAGAAAGCCGGCAGATACCGATCAGAAAAAATAAACCTTTGATCCTATGAAAATATTGATAATATTTCAAGGAACGTTCATGCGTTTTTGTAAAACTCCCTCTAACAGCACCCACATATGAATTTGAATGACATTCGGGCCGAACTGGTCACGAAAACCGAGCGTAAAATCCAGGAAATGAAGGCCAGAAGCATTATCCTGCCCGAGCGGCGGGTGGATATGTGCGAACTTTGCGACCAGCTTTCGCAGGAAATTTACGATTTTGCAGTGCATACCACCCTTCAGATCGCCGACCGCCACCACCTCCGGGGCCGTGCTGCCAACCTGCTCGAAGAGCTTCACGAAGACATTCACGCCCTCACCAACGGGGCGCTGGATATTCTTGTTGCGGCATCCTCCACGCGCGGGCCGGGCGCCGGAAACGCACAGAGCCTGCAACCGGAAGACAGGAAGCGACGGGTACACCGTACCCCGCCGAAATTTTTCCAGGTACTTTATAGCTGGTTCAAGGGATTGCGGGGGTACAAACAGCCTGCGGCAACCTGCTACTAGCTTTTGCGGTGCCTGCCTGCCGTGCAGCCACGGACGCAGGCGTCCGATTTCGGACAAGTTATTTTGGTTAAGCTTTTGATTTTCAGTACGCTATTTCGATGGCATGCATTTGTTGATGGTAGACGGGACCGATATTTTTTATCCCTCGCCTGACCACCGCCTAAATGCAAGCACTATGTTCAAAAACTATCTGAAAATAGCGTTCCGGAACCTGACGAAGCACAAAGCTTTCAGTTTCATCAATATCTCCGGCGTATCGCTGGGGCTTACCTGCTTTTTGCTCCTCGCCCTGTACGTGAAGGATGAGCTGGCCTATGACCGTTTCCACGAGCATGCCGACCGTATTTACAGGCTCAACCGCACGTTTCTTGCCAACGACGGTACCGAATCGCTTCGCCTCGGACATGCGGCGCCGCCGTTCGGTCCTTTGGTCAAACAGGATTTTCCGCAGGTGGAGCAAGTGGTTCGTTTGCTCGAAACCGGGGCATTGGTAAGATATGGCGAGAAACGGTTTTCAGAAGATCAGATGTTTGCTGCCGAAGCGAATATTTTCAAGGTTTTTACATTTAAAATAGACCGCGGAAACCCTGATAAGGCACTCGAAAACCCTTTCTCGATCATGTTTTCCAGGCCTATGGCGGAGAAATACTTCGGGAAAGAAGATCCGGTCGGGAAAGTGGTACGGCTCGATAACCAGTTCGACTACACGGTAACCGGCGTTTTTGAGCCGCTCCCTGCGCAGTCGCATTTCCATCCCAGTTTCCTGGTATCCTTCTCGACTTTGAACGACGATCGCATTT
>CAMLNK010000582.1 GCA_946481035.1 uncultured Dyadobacter sp.
GGACCGCAAAGAGCGGCGTGATATGCTCGACAAGCTTTCGGAATTGAATGATTTGTCGTACCAGGAATTCGGCGATCCGGAAATTGCTACGAAAATCAAGCAGTACGAAATGGCTTACCGCATGCAGACGGCGGTGCCGGAAGTAATGGATTTGTCCAAAGAATCGGATGATATCATCAAACTGTACGGCCCCGAATGCCTCGTGCCGGGTACGTATGCGGCCAACTGCCTGCTCGCGCGCAAGTTGTCCGAAAACGGCGTGCGGTTCGTGCAGCTCTATCACCAGGGCTGGGACCAGCACGGTAACCTGCCATTTGAAATAACCAAGCAGGCCATGGACGTCGACCAGGCTTCCGCTGCATTGGTTACGGATCTCAAACAGAGGGGATTACTGGATGAAACGCTCGTGATCTGGGGCGGCGAGTTCGGACGCACGAGCTATACCCAGGGCAAGCTAACCCCTGAAAATTATGGCCGCGACCACCATCCGCGCTGCTTCACGATCTGGATGGCCGGCGGTGGCATCAAACCGGGTATTGTGTATGGTGAAACCGACGAGCTCGGCTACAACATCGCCAAAGATCCCGTGCATGTGCACGACTTTCAGGCTACGATCCTGCATCAGCTGGGCCTGAATCACGAGAAGCTGATATTCAAGCATCTCGGCCGCCGGTACCGGCTGACCGACGTTTCGGGCAAGGTGGTCCGGGACATTATCAGCTGATTTTTAGAGAGTTGTTATCATTGGTCAAATTTTTGGTGGAATTTTAAATGCATTTGAAACTCAGGGTTTTCGCGGAACAGTTATTAGTTGCTTCCAATATTTTCATACTGTTTTTACTGCTCTTCGAAAGCAAACTCGTGATCCCGGCGTGGCTGCAAACCATCGGCCGCATGCACCCGCTGATCCTGCACTTCCCGATCGTGATCCTGCTGCTGGCTATGCTGCTGGAATTCTTCCGTTTCAAGCCGGAATATGCCAGTAATGCATTTTACCGGAACTTCCTGCAAGGCTTGCTGCTCATAGGGGCGCTTTTCGCGGCTGTGACGGTGATTATGGGGTTGTTTTTGTCGCGCGAGGAGGGTTATGAAGGGGCTACATTGACCTATCATAAATGGACAGGTGCAGGAATCTTCTTTTTTGCCTCCATTATCTACTGGATAAGGAATGCCGGATGGTACAAATCGGTCATGGCGAAGGCTGGTGCGCTATTGACAGTAGTAGCCCTGGTGCTTACAGGGCATTACGGCGCCGCGCTCACGCATGGCAGCGACTTCATCTGGGAGCCTATTTCAAGCAAAAAGGAAATTGCGGAAGTGCCTTTGGATCAGGCGGTTGTTTATACCAATGTGATCCGCCCCATTCTGGAACAAAAATGTACAAGCTGCCATAACCCCGACAAACTAAAAGGAGAACTGATCCTGACCGATCCGCAGTCGATTTTGAAAGGCGGGAAATCGGGTAAGCTGATCGTCGCAGGCAATCCGCAAATGAGCCTGCTGCTGCAACGGGTGCATTTGCCGATGGAAGAAAAAAAGCATATGCCGCCGTCGGGAAAGGCGCAGCTTACCTTGCAGGAGATCTCGCTGCTTACCTTGTGGGTTAAACAAAAGGCAGATTTCAAAAAGAAACTGACCGATTTGCCCGCGTCCGACTCACTGCGAATGCTCGCCACCGCATTCCTGCAACCGCATACGCAGGAAGAAGAGTACGATTTCCCGACTGCCGATGAAGACAAAGTAAAAGCGCTCAATACCGATTACCGGACTATATTGCCTCTCGCGCGTGAATCGCCGGCATTGGCGGTGAATATTTACAATGCATCGGCCTATAATGTAAACCAGCTGGACGAGCTGGGTGATATCCGTAAGCAGGTTATTTCATTGAACCTGAATAAAATGCCGGTCAAAGATGCCGATCTGAAAACGATAGCGAAGTTTGAGAATCTCCGTAAACTCGATCTTAACTTTACGGACGTGAGCGCGGCGGGTTTGAAAGAGCTGGCGGGGTTGAAACATCTCCAAAATCTCACATTATCCGGTACCAAGCTGGGCCTGAAAGATTTGACAGAGCTGCTGCCGCAATTGAAGAGTGTCAAAACGGTCGCTGTTTGGGATACCAAACTTTCGGCCGCGGATGTGAAGCAATTACAACAGGCCAACAAAGGCAAGGACATTATCGGAGGTTTCAAAGACGACGGCAAAAATCCTTTGAAACTCAACCCTCCGCAAATGAAGAACGCCTCGCCGATCTTCGCCCAGTCGCTCGTGGTGGACATTCAGCATCCGATTAAGGGAGTGGATGTACGTTTCACGATGGACGGCTCGGAGCCCGATAGCATTAAATCGCCATTGCTCGACCATAAAACGGTGATCAACGCCAACACGACCGTCCGCGCCAAGGCCTACAAAAACGGCTGGTACGGAAGCGATATGGTGACTTTCGATTATTACAAAAGCGCCTACCAACCCGATAGCGGCACATTGCTCGCTCCATTGAACCGCGTGCACCAGGCAGAGGGGGTGAAGACATTCTTTGATCATAAACTGGGTGTTATCGGCGCTAACAATCCCGCCTGGGCCAACAACTGGGCGGGGGTTAGGGATAACGATATGGCCTTTGTGTCGGAATTTAAAAAGCCGGTAACGCTGTCGTCGCTGGGCGTGCGCTACATGGTGGAAGAAGATACTGGCATATTCCCGCCCGAACTCGTCGAAATATGGGGCGGTACCACGCGTGACAATATGAAGTTGCTCACGAAGTTCAAAGCGCCGATGCCGGTGAAAGGCGAGAGGGCTTCCCTGCGCAGCGTAGCGGGTTCGTTCAAGCCGCAGCAGGTTTCCTACATTAAAATCGTAGCCAAACCGCTTGCGAAAATACCCGCCTGGCACCGCAACAAAGACAAACGCGCATTGCTGCTCGTAGACGAAATGTTCCTGAATTAATTACGCTTTGCCGAGCCTGCGCCACATTTCCGCGCAGGCTCGCGCGTTGTGGTAGGGGCATTTCCAGAAGTTGATCTTGTCGCCTTTCACGGGCGTACCGTCCTCTTTGACCGTCCCGAACCATTCACCCCTTTCATGGTCGATGAACTCGTTGACGATATAATCCCAACTTTTTTCAGCCTTTGTTTTAAACTGAGCGTCTTTTGTGAGCTGGTAGGCATTGTAAAAGCCAACGAGCTGCTCTGCGGCAACCCACCAGCTGCGGTCGGTTTGGGTGTGTTTCGTTTCGGGATCGTATTCGTAGTTCAACGCCCCATCCGGCCCCAGGCCTTTCGAAGCGGCAGTTGCCATAGCGATGGATTTTTTCTTCATGCGGGCGATGAGTTTTTCGTCGTGCAATACTTCCGCCGTTTCGAAAAGCAGCCATGAGGCCTCGATATCATGTCCGAATGAAACGATATGGTCTTTCGCATTCCATTTTTCATCGAAAAACAGCCGCATGGTTTCAGTTTTCGGGTTCACAATGTGCGTAATGATCGCGTCGAGCATTCCGGCAGTTTGTTTTTTGAGTTTTGCGTCGGGCCACACGCTGTAAAGGTTGGTATAAGCCTCCACCAAATGCAAATGCGTGTTCATGCTCTTGTTCCAGGGGCTTTTGCTGAGGATGTAATCGTCGGTAGCCGACCAATCACGGGCAAATGCCTCACGGTAACCACCATTTACCGGATCGAAAGCGTGTTTTTCGATTACCTCAAAAAGCGATTGCGCTTTTTCCAATGCCGGTTTATAATGCGTGACCCGGTAATATTCCGCCAGTCCGTACATAGCGAATGCATTGCCGTAGATCTGTTTTTTGGTTTCGAGCGGTGAGCCATCGGCATTCACCGACCAGTACACGCCGCCGTGTTCGGCATCGAAGAAGTTTTTGACCAACTGCTGGTAAGCCCGGTCGGCGAGCGTCAGGTATTTGGCCTCCTTCAACAACCGGTGTGCCAGCGAGAACGTCCACAAAAGCCGCCCGGCAAGCACCACAGACCGCGCCGAATCCTTCACGGGCTGATTTTCGTAGGTAACCCGTCCATAAAACCCTCCCTTCTCCGGATCCGGCCCATATTTTTCCCAATAATCGAGAATCGCTACAAATTCTTTCTTAAATGCTTCGGGCGTAAAT
>CAMLNK010000583.1 GCA_946481035.1 uncultured Dyadobacter sp.
TTGATTATCGCAATGCAAACGATTGTATGCGGACAATCGGCGGACACGTTCCGGCGGTGACATTTCGGCGCGATGGCCGGGCCAAACTTCACAATTTACGTACCCAAATCTGCCGGGTATGATGCGGTTTCCGGCTTTATGACAGGCGTCGACATCGGTTATAGTCTGCAAAATTCTTACAAAGGCTGGTCATTACATTTGCAGCCGTATTTCCAGGCATCCAGAAGCTCGACTGAATCTGGTACAAAGGGAACCGTTACCTATTCAAAATCCAGATCCAAAACCAGGACCATCAACTTGCCATTGCTGGTCAGGTATACCCTTACGGACGGCAAAGTCCGCCCTTTTGCGGAAATCGGGACTGTCTGGAATGCACGGAACCGTTGGCTCTTCAAAACTACGTTTTGTGACATTACCGGATGTTACGACATTGGCGGCGACTGGGAGACGGTTTCCAATAAGGATCGTAAATTTTCTGCGCTCCTAGGCGCGGGAGTGCAGGTGGATGTCGGAAAGGTAACCATACCCATTACCGTCAGGGTGTTGCAATTATTAAAGAAAAAGGAAACTTTTTATGACCCATTCTCAGGTACCGAATTGACCATTCCGACGGTAAGAACGATTCAGGTAACGGCGGGGCTGGAATTCTGACCGCCGACTACCGTTAGCCCGCAGTTGGGTCATGGACCACGGACCATGCAGCGCTACACGCCTGACCGTGATTATCGACATTTTCTGGTACTACATTCAATACAACGTTCATTTACGAGAGATCGGCGGTCGGCAGTCTATGGTCGGCGGTCAGTCGCGCATTACCCCCCAAAAAAATTCTGCACTTTTTTCGGTTATCCCAACCGTTAAACCAGACATTATAAGATACTGGCAATCACGTTAATGGAATCCTGTCGCTTCGACACAAACAGTATCGAATAATGCAATTTTTTAAAATAATAGATCAATTGACCGCGTGTCCTCCCTTCCTTTCCTGTCTTACTACTAAAAGCCTGTTTTAGAAGTATACCCATTTATATTTAAAGTTTACCAATGCTTTCATCGCCGGGTTCGGAGTATAATGAGAAGGGTGCTTCCTGGGAAATAGGAGGGGAGAAACCCAAAGAGGGGTCGGGCGGAGACCGGGTCTCGCAAGACCGCGAACTCTTTATCCGTAAGACATTCGAGCAGAGTCCCGAGGAGGGATGTGCGCTGCTGTTCAGGCTGTATTACAACCCGTTGTGTTCCTATGCGGTGCGTTTTTTGTATTCCAAAGACGCGGCTGCGGACCTGGTTTCGGAGATGTTTTATGCATTCTGGAAAAACCGGTCCTATGAGTCAGTGAAGTCGTCTTACCGGGCTTACCTTTTCAAATCGGTGCAGAACCGGGCTTATAACTACCTCGCCAGCGAGCTCAAAAACACCGATTCCTTCGAAATGATGCCGCATTATGACGTCGCTTCCACCGAGCGGCCGGAGGCATTGATGTATTTCGAAGAACTGGCGAGCCGCATCGACTACCTCGTGGAGCAATTGCCGCCGCAATGTCAGAAGGTATTCATGCTCAATCGTTTCGAAAACAAAAAGATACAGGAGATCGCGACGGAAATGAACCTGTCGAGCCGCACTGTTGAAGGGCATATCAGTAAGGCATTGAGCACATTACGGCAGGGGTTGAAAGACCACTGGTCGTGGCTGCTGGCACTCGCATCGGTTTTCAATTGAATATTCACTTCTGAAACATCCTTAACACTATCCGATATTTAAAAACACTGATATGAACACATTGTCAGTAAACAAAGCACTCCTGTTTCAGTATTTCGCCGGCCACGCAAGCCCGGCGCAAAAGCGGCTGATCGCCGAATGGCTCTCGCATGCCGAAAGCCAGGAATTGTATTTTGAATGGCTTGCAGAATGGCAGTCGCGGTCGCCGCAGTTTCTGCCCGACGGTCAGGAACGCTACGAAGCTTACGTGCGCTTCATGCGCGAGAACCCGAATGCAGCGTCGGATGCCGAAAATGTAGCGCAGGAGCCGTTTCCGGTCATGAAAGGAAACCGCACCAGCCGCCGCCCGTGGCTGATGGCCGCAGCGTCGGTAGTTGTGTTGGGAATGACCGCCTGGCTCGGCCGTGACCTGATTTGGTACAAAACTTATGCGACAAAGTTCGGTGAAACGCGTTCGGTAGAATTATCCGACGGCACCAAAGTCATTTTGAATGCCAACACGTCGATGCGCGTCCCGCGGTTTGGATTTGGAGAGAACACCCGCGAAGTGAAGCTGAACGGCGAGGCGTTTTTTAATGTGACCCACACCATCGACAACAAGCGGTTTATGGTCAAAACCGAAGAGAATTTCGAGGTTATGGTGCTCGGGACGGAGTTTTCGGTGTACACGCGGCAGAAGGGCGGAAAGGTTTTGCTCAAAAAGGGAAAGGTACACGTGCTGTTTTCGGAAGGCCGGCAGAAAAAAGAGCTGGTGATGAAGCCTGGCGACCTCGTGACCATGGAAAAATCGGCCGCCAAACCCATTTTGAAACCCAATGCCGACACCCAGAAACTGATTGCATGGACCGGTAACCGCTTCGTTTTCGATAAAACACCGCTTTCCGAAGTGGCCAGCCAGTTACAGGAACATTATGGTATCCGGGTGGAAATCAAGGACAACCGCTTTGCCAACCGCACCGTGAGCGGCACATTTCAGCCCGAGAGCGGCGAGGAACTGCTCACATTGCTTTCCGAGCTTTTCGATTTCCGCCTCACGCGCGAAGGCGAGGCCTACCTGATTTTGCAGAAATAAAGACCTTAATATATCCCTATCCAGATCCCCGTATGAAACAAAGATCATTACTGTCATTTGTTTGCTGTGGCCTGATGCTCACTGCCGCCCCGCCGTTGGACGCCCAGGTGCTGGCCTTTAATGCGCATAAAAACCGTATGCTCCCGCCGGAGCAAACCGCCAACCAGGTGAAGTTACTCGACGTGCTTTTGCAACTGAAAAAATACTACAATGCCGATATCCTGTTCGAAGAGAGCCAGATGAGCGGCATTACCGTCCCGGATTTTGTGTTCGATAAAAACCTCTCGGCGGAAAAGAACATGGAAGCATTGCTGAAATCGACGAACCTGACGCTAAAAAAGGTGCGGAAGAATGCTTACATGATTTTGCCGAAGCGGATTGAGACTTCGGCTATCGGCAGTCGGCCGTCGGCTGATTTGCCGGTGATTGCTGGTAGTAGGACGGTGGCGGCGGATATTAGAGTCAGCGGGACGGTTACCGATAACAACGGCGAAGGGCTACCGGGCGTGAATGTGCTCGTGAAGGGCACCATTAACGGGACCAACACCGACGTGAACGGGAAGTACGAACTCGACGTTCCTTCGGCGGAATCGGTACTGGTTTTTACTTCAATCGGTTTTCAGAAACAGGAGATCACCGTCGGCCAGCGCTCGGTGCTGGATGTGAAAATGGCTGTGGAAACCCAGACACTCGACGAAGTGGTGGTGACCGCATTGGGTATCAAAAAGGAGAAAAAGGCATTGGGATATGCCATTTCCGAAGTGAAGGGCGAGGATCTCACACAGGCGCGCTCGACCAACATTGCCAACAGCCTCGTGGGCAAAGTAGCCGGTCTCAACATTTCCAGCACGGCGACGGGCCCGAGCGGCTCGTCGCGTATAGTGATACGCGGCAATGGCTCCATTTCCGGCAATAATCAGCCGCTGATCATCGTGGATGGTATTCCTATTAATAACGACAACCTGGGTTCGGTAGCGATCGGCGCCAACCGCGAAGGCTCCTGGACCGGCTCCGACCGTGGCGATGGTATTTCCAGCCTGAACCCGGATGAAATCGAAAGCATTTCCGTATTGAAAGGGCCTGCCGCGACGGCGCTTTATGGGTTGCGGGCCTCCAATGGGGCCATTATCATCACCACCAAGCGCGGCAAATCGGGCAAGCTGAATGTCTCGGTATCGCTGTCGGGTGGGGTGGATGTGTTAGGTAAATCGCCGGACATCCAGACGCGCTTCATCCAGGGACGTTTCGGGGAGTTCATTTCGCCGACGGAAGTACGTCAGCGCACGCCCTACCAGTCATTCGGTCCGTCGATCATCGGCAACACCACCG
>CAMLNK010000584.1 GCA_946481035.1 uncultured Dyadobacter sp.
CGGCTACACCGACGGTAGTTTATCAGATGTGGTCCTGGGGATCGGAGACAAAATTATTACCAACTACCTGTTTGCCCTCACCCATGTCCCGATCGACTGGCCGGTTGCGCCGCAGCTTTGATACTGAGCTGGCCTGATTGAAAACGCCTGCCGTAATCGAGCTAAATCGATGGCAGGCGTTTTTTTAAGGCATGCGATGAAACCGGATACAGGCTATGAGCCAATTATTTAACTACAACCCGCACCCGGTCCAGATTCTGGATTCGGGTGTAGGGGGTGCCAGCATTTCCACTTCGTTGGGAAGCGACGCGGAGGGTAGGGAAATAAGTGCCTGGTTTGGTGAATTTGTAAGTCGTTTTTAGAACCACTCTCGAACCGGTTTTGTCAACCGCCGTGAAGGTGCCGGCAACCGGGAAAGCGCGCGACTTCTCAAAATCCCACCCGGATTGCTTGCCTGGTTCCTCTTGCAGGCCTTCAAAATTCCAAGCTGCCGCAACGACCTTACCCATATTTTGAGGCACTTCTACTTCTGCTGTGAAGGTAACGGATTGCCCGGCGCTCACCTCGGCCCGTTTGCCGCCATTTGCTTTTAGGCTGACAACCGGCTGAATGCCTTTGCGTTCACCGGCAGTTTCCGGCACGATTACCTGCCCTGCATCAATTTTATACCCGGTGCTGGCCGCAGGAGCGACTCCTTTCTCTACCCATTTGCTCAGGTCCAGCAGCGCTTGTTGCAATACGCCAAGGTAGCCCACAGTGCGGGTCGGGTCGTCTTCGACCGATACATCGCCGTGCAGGGCGCGGTCGGTGTACCACAGGCGGAAATGATCGTCCAATTTGTCTCCCAAATGCGCCTTTACTTTGGACCGGTACCAATCGGCTTGCCACGGAAATGCCTCCCGGTCCCACAGCGATTCCAGCAGGATCATCTTACCGTCGAATTGGCCGGTGGGCAATACGCCTGCGGCTCCGCGTGTGAAGATCGGCCCGAGCAGCATCGGCCGTTGAGGATAAATGGGGGTGCCGTCTTTTTTTCGAAGATAGTCGTATGCCTTATACTCGGGCCCGGGTATCTGATGGCGGTGATAGGTCTGAACAGCCAGAAAATTGGAATTATCAACCTGTATTTCGTCTCCCGGTTTGAGAAGGGTAAGCACGACAGGATCGGCAGGCCCCAATACCACTTTATCACCGGTTATTTTGGTTAGCTGCAGACTTTTACCCGCTGCTGCGCCACTTTGGATTTTCAGGTCGCCGCCCAGAAAGTCCACATCGGGTAGTGCTTCGGTCAGTTGAAATGCTACCGGCATAGCGCCCGGCACCCCGCCGATCGCCTTCCAGGCAGCATCGGCTGTTCCCCGTTCGGTGGGTGATACGGGCTGGGTCAATCCCAAACCGACAGCCTGATCAATGGAAAGCCCCTCTTTGATCTTTGCTGTCTGCTGGATGCGGGCTTTCAACAAAGAAGCAGGCGGATTGGCACCAAGGTAACCCGGGGTTTTCCAGAAATCATTTTCAAAGTAATTTTTGTCGGCCCGGACTACGCCCTGATACAGCACTAAAAAACCGTGAATTCCCATTCGCTGGTAACCGAACCAGGCTTTGGGCGGAAAACCCATTCTCGTAACTTCTTCGAGCGCCTGCTTTTCTTCCGCGTTCAGGCCCTGATACATATCGCCGCTGCCGCCGGGTTCGAGCGCGTCGATGATTTGTGGAAACTTGTCTTTCAGCACCCGCATCGCATGCGTACGCACCGTGAACACGTTCGGGATAGCCATGGGCGAGCCCAGCACATAGGGTACTACACCATCCCAAACGCCCCGAGTGTTTTCGATGCTGCCCACCGTCCGGTAAGCGCCACCGCTGCCGCCAAACGCATATCCGTACGGACGTTTGCCGCCATAAATATGTTCTGCCACGACCCTGGAAAACTGCGCGGCAGCTGCATTCACCCGGAAAGCCCCGATCGTAGGGTCGCTGGACTCGGGCTTTGCAAAGTCGATACGTCCTCCACCATTTGTTTCGATGAAGTAAGAACCATGCGTTAATGAAAAACCGATTTTGTCCTCTTCACCAGCGGCTCCCTGTGAGAGCATTTCACTGTCGGGAAAAGGAGTGATGTACTGGAAAAAGCGGCCCTGATACTTTTCTTTTGAAGGGAAGTATAGCGAGAACTTTGCGCCCGTGCCTGCGAACCCCCCGTGCACGTATCGGTGACGCACAGGCTTGTCGCGCCACTCATCCACGTCGATATACGGTTCTTTAAAGAGAGTATCCTTGGTAGCGAACCTTTTGGCAAGGCTATTGCCAAGGTCCCGCAGATTCGTCTGCGCCCGGCCAGTGGTGGCGGAAACGAGCAAAAGGCAAAGGAGAAGGTGACGGTATTTACAGGCGGGCATGGCTTTCAGCTTGTGGAGTTAGGCATTTACTTATATGTTTTGGACTGTTCCCGAAGATTTCAGCGAATGAATGCGCGCTTCGAGTGCCGCCAGGCCCTGTTCTGTGCACAAGCCGCGGATGTAGCCGGCCGTTGTTTGCAATAGCAGGTCGGTAGCGGGTAAGGCGAAACGTTTGAAGGCATCGCTTGTCACCGATGCCCGGTGCAGTACAAATATGCTCTCCAATGCCACTTCCGGAAGGATTTCGCCGCGGAATGCGCCTTGTTTGATTCCCCGTTGGATGATAGCCAAAAAATGCTGCTCAAATCTGGGACCGATGGCCGCCTCTACCTTCTTTGCAAGGTCGGGATAGTAGTAATGAAGGTCCTCGTAAAATGATTTGTTTACCTCGTACTCCATTTCGACGGCGAGCTGCCAGACCTGGAAAAAATGGCAGGCCGCATTTTGCTCATCAGACAATTCCAGCAGCCGCTCGTACTGCGTGTTGTGATACAGGTATAATGCCTCTTCCAACAAACCTTCCTTATTGTGGAAGTATTTGTAAATCGTTTTCGTGGAAATACCCAGCCAGTCGACAAGCTTCTGGTTGGACATCTCGCGAATGCCATGCTTCAAGAACAAGGACAGCGACTTTTGCAGGATTTTGTCTTTCATACCGGCTTTATTTTATTCTTTTGGCCGTCGCCTCGAATGTATACAGCGTACCTTTCAGGTTATCATTATCTACTTTGACCAGATCCAGGCTCATTTCCCCTCCTTGCGATGATTCAAAGACCAAAACCAGTTTATCGGTAGTTTCTTCTGCCTTCAGAATTTTGCGGGTGCCATTGGCGGGATCACCCTTTTCAACCAGGTCTCCGGTGAGCACTCCGTCTTTTCGAATCAAATCGGTTTGAAAGACCACATCCCCTTTTGGAGAATTCAAAACGGTAATTTCCCATTTCCCGGCGAAGAAATCCGCGGGTGCAGCGGTTTGTGAAAAGCAGGTAGCGCTGGCACCTAAAAACAACAGAAACAAAATGATACTGGCCTTTCTCATGATGGTTGATGGTTTAAAATGTGAAACAAACGGCCGGATCGGCCGGGGAAAGCACCCGAACCGATCCGGCCGAAGTGGAAACTTTTTTGTTAAATATAATTTCCACCAAAGGAAATGGAAATTATTGTAATAAAAAAAGTTTCCTTGTGAATTTTAGCTTTTTAAAATTTGCCGTTGGTATTTTTCCATTCACTTTGTTCTGGAATGGATTCGATCGTATCCCAATGTTCGGCAATCTTACCGTTTTCTACCCTGAACAGATCAAAAAACGCAGTAGGCTTTCCCGCAAAAGTGCCTTCGCTCAACACCAGCACGAAGTTCCCTTCACCGAGTACTTTGTGAATTTTGTTGTACTTCATCGCAATACCTTGTTTAGCCATCGCTTCCAGGGCAGCGCCCAGGCCGGTCAGGCCATCGCCGATTTGCGGGTTATGCTGGATATAGGCGTCGCCGTAAAAGTAGCCCTGAAGTTTGGCCATATTCCCGTTGACCAGAATATCGGTAACAAAGGTCGCCACCAGGGCCTTGTTAGCAGCGGTTTTTGCCAGGTCCGCTGATTGGGCCGGACCATCAGTCATCGTATGCCCGCTTGGATTGGGGGCAGAGGGTTTTTCTTGCAGGTTATCCCAATGTTCTACGATCTTCCCGTTCTCAAAGCGAAATACGTCGAAAC
>CAMLNK010000585.1 GCA_946481035.1 uncultured Dyadobacter sp.
CCCCCCCCCCCCCCCCCCCACCACTCTTCCCCTACACGACGCTCTTCCGATCTTTCATGGTGACGAACGACCAATCCAACAGCGCCGGGCATTGTACGCCATTTGCAGCAGGATTTTAAGATACAATTTAATTATTGTGGAGGGTAAGGTAATACATAGAGAGGGTGGCGAATGTCACCCTCTCTTTTTTGTGCATAAAAAAACTCCCGGATTGCGCCGGGAGTACGATATTGGAAGAGGTCTATGTGATATTAATGGCTTTCCTTCTCTTTTTCCAGATTGAACAAGTCGTTCAATACGTCGATCAGCGTTTCAGCTTCTCCTCTTTTGCAAGCTGCTTTCAATTGAAGCACAGGCAGTTTGAGGATTTTCTGCATCATGCTGGTCGTAATGCGTTCTACCTTTTCCAGCTCCGATTCGGTGAGGTTTTTGGTAAAACGGCCTAATTCCTCCTTGCGGATCTGTTCCAGCGCGCCTTTCAGCTTCTGGATCGTCGGAGAAACGATCATCTCGCGTGACCAGTCGTTGAATTCCACCACCGCCTCATTGATGATTTCTTCCACGTGCGGAACGGAATCCAACCGGCGCTGCAATGCTTCATCGGCTTTCGACCGGATCGAATCGATCGTGTACAGCATTACGCCCGGCACTTCTTCCACCTCCGGAGATACGCTGCGCGGCACCGAGAGGTCGATGAAATATTTGAATGACATACCGCGGAGACGCACCATCATTTCCTTCGTAAAGAACGGCTCTTCGCGCTGGATGGATGATACGATAATGTCGGCATTGGAAATTTCGGATTCAATGTCTGCAAAATCCGCCACCCGGAAGCCCAGTTCCGCGCCCAGCGCTTCGGCTTTGCTGCGGGTCCTGTTCACCAGCGTTACCTCCGCATTGGTATTTTGTGAAAGGTTGCGGCAAACGTCCGTTCCGATCTCGCCCAATCCTACCACGAGGATTTTAGGGTTTGGCATGAGGCCTTCGAGCAATTCTACGGCCGCATAGGAAACGGAAGCAGCGCCATCGCGAAAGAATGTCTCCTGCGCTACGCGTTTGTTTGCAAAAAATATGGTGTGAAGCAAACGGTGCAGGAACGGCCCGGCCATATTCAGGTCGGCCGACCATTGGTATGCATGTTTGATCTGATTCGGGATCTGCATGTCCCCTACCACTTGCGATTGCAAGCCAGTGGCTACATGGAACAGGTGCTGCACCGCCGCGTCGCCTTCGGAGAACTGCTCGAAATAGGCTTTGAAACCTTCTACATCTTCAACCCCTTTTTCGATCAGCAAAAGCTTGATAATGTCTTCGTTAAGATCGTTGGCGGAGGAGTAGTATATTTCGGTGCGGTTACAGGTAGAGACGGCCAGAACGTCGGCGATATCGAAAAAATCCTTAAGACGAAGCATCATGCTCTTTGCTTCCGCCTCATTCAATGCAAGCTGTTCCCTGATAGCAAGAGGAGCATTCCGATGTGATAAACTGACTGATTTGAACTGGTTATACATCACTTGGTCTAATTCGATTCACAAAAATACTGTACAAAAATCATAATATAAATGTGGAACTATGACCGTTCACTTATTTAGAAAGCATTTAAATAAAACTGTCATAAGTCATACAAATTTCACCCTGTGAAAGGCCTTAAAACATGATTTTCGTCATGTTCTGAACTGATCGATGCTGGTGATGAAAAACGGTCGTGAAGCCACTAAGCTTAAATTATTTGCGTTATTTGTAAACTATAACACTAACATCGGGCAGATTGTGCCCGGCCCGGAATGATCGGCGAAACCCCAAAAGAAAAACCTCGTTTCAAGCTGCACCCCGTAGCCATCCTGAACAGCCAGCGCCTGCGCCGTTCACTGATGGATACTTATGACCAGAAAAGCTTTTACAAATACGTGATCGGGATCATCCTGCTCATTCTAAGCATCGGCTCGCTGTTTTATACCGATAAACTGGTGCAAGAGCTGGAAGAACGTGAGGAAAGGGAGGTTCAGCTTTATGCGGAAGGCTTACGTTACGTCGTAAACAGCCCGCTGGATGAAAATTTCAACGTGGTGTATCAGGTGATCGAGGATGCGGTGAATTTTTACCAGATCCCGGCCATTTACGTGGATGAAAACAACATCCCGAACCCGAACAAAAACATTAAATTCCCTGCCAAAATAAGCCGCCAGGAACGCGAGCGCATCATCCAGGAAAGGCTGGAAGAGATGAAACTGGAACACCCTCCTATTCCGGTGGAATTGGGCAAAGGACGCGCCGGGAAGATCTATTACAGCAACTCCTTCTTGCTTACCCAGCTCCGTTACTACCCGTTTTTACAGCTTTCGGTGATGCTCCTGATCGGCTACCTGGCCTATCTCGCATTCAGTTCGGCACGAAAGGCGGAGCAAAACCGGGTGTGGGTGGGTCTGGCCAAAGAGACGGCCCACCAGCTGGGCACGCCGCTGTCGTCGCTGATGGCCTGGGTGGAGTATTTCCGCAGCGATCCGTCGATAGACCCGTCGATTGCCGAAGAAATTGAAAAGGATGTGATAAGGCTGGAAATGATCACGACGCGGTTTTCCAACATCGGTTCCATTCCGACGTTGCGGCAAGAGCCTATCGCGGATATCGTGACCCATTTTATCAACTACCTCGAAAGACGGGTTTCGTCCAAGGTTAAATTCGAAGTCCATAACCAGCTTGCCGAAGAGCAAACCACGTTGCTGAACAAGAACTTGTTTGAGTGGGTGATTGAGAATATTTGCAAGAATGCGGTGGATGCGATGAGCGGCGTGGGCGAGATCCACGTCACGCTGCAGGCGCCGCCGCGTGCGAAGGAAATCTGGATCGACATTGCCGATACCGGCAAGGGTATGACCAAAGCGCAGATCAGCAAGATTTTCAATCCCGGATTCAGTACCAAGAAACGCGGGTGGGGATTGGGTTTAACGCTGGCCAAACGGATTATCGAAAATTACCACGCCGGAAAACTTTTCGTAAAAACGTCGGAGGTAGGAAAAGGAACGACATTCAGGATGGTCCTGAATGCCGATATTGTGGAAGAATCTTAAAAGACTTAGGGCCAGAGCGGTACGCTCACGACATCCGTCTCAGGTATTTGGTTGCTGATGTGGAATGCGCGGTCAATAATCCGGACTTTGAATTTCATTTTCGTTGGAACAGCGCTTCCCAATCTGCGGAAACGTATGTTACAATCCAGCTTGCCTTTGATAGGGCCCGCTTTTCCGTCTGTTTTTAGCAAGGGGAAAAATTTGAATCTGTCGCCATTCAGAACGGATTCTGACCAGGTACTGTCTTTGTTCTGCGTCATTGTCACCAGCTCATAGTTCCCTTGCAGATTCCAGCCGGGCACGTTCTGGTAGCTTTTGGTAAAACCCAGCGTATCCTGCACTTCTGCATTGGAAGCACCCAGATCACCGTCACCGTCCTCAAAATCGATCGTGACCGTTACCACTTCGGTTTCCTGAGCAACACCCAAAATAGTATCGATCCGTGTTTCCTGAGAAATGCCGTTGTAATAAATAACCGGAGTATCACTGAAATCGGGAATGTCGACACAACCCGCCGATGCAGCCGCCAATAGTATGAACAGGGAAACTTTCAGCTTCATATGAGTTCTATTTTTAACTTTGCTTTTAGTATCTACGAAAGTAAGCGGATTGGAACTGCAAAACAATAAATCGATTGCCGAAATAAGGGCCGGATTAAGAGAACGGATCGTCACGATCGAACCGGCCGATTTTGAGCCGCTTGCGCTCAGGGTTTTCCGCTTTCAGGCCGAATACAATCCCGTTTACAAGGAATACATCCGGCATTTGGGCGTCGACCCGGAGGGCATCAGTGCGTTGACGCAAATTCCCTTCCTTCCAATCCAGTTTTTTAAGAATCACCGCGTCGCTACGGGGCATTTTTCCGACGCGCCTGTTATTTTTCAGAGCAGTGGAACGACCGGGCAAACGACCAGCCACCATCACCTCTACGACGAACCGCTTTACAAAGCCGTTTCATACCGCATTTTCCAGCATACCTACGGCGACCTGAACCGCTTTCATATCCTGGCCCTGCTACCGTCATACCTTGAACGAAACAACT
>CAMLNK010000586.1 GCA_946481035.1 uncultured Dyadobacter sp.
TGCGTGGCCCAGCGAGTATGTCCGATGCCTATCGTCGCCGGAAGTTGCTTGCCGTTCAGCTCCGATTCGAGGTCGGAGACCTTCCCCTTCTTCTTGTAAATATTCAATTCGCCATTTTCCAGCAGCGCAACTCCCGAGCTGTCATAGCCGCGATATTCCAGACGTTTCAGTCCTTTTAAAATCAAAGGATATGCCTCCCTGTTTCCAACATAAGCCACAATTCCGCACATATTCTTAAAATATTTTAATTTTTGTGTTTGTCCTAGACGGGGCAAATAAATGGCAAACGACGGTCGTTAGCAAGCTAAATTTTAATTAAATACTAAAAAATATCCAATTTATCAACAGTGCTCGAACACACGAAACATTCCGGAAAAACACAAAAAAGCCGGCGACTCTGAGAATCGCCGGCTTTTCCGCCTGTGAAATCTATCTGTTAACTTACCAGATCGTTGTAGAGATTGTAGTAAGACTCCGAGAAATTCTCATCCTGCTCATCGAGCTGCACGCGTTTCGGTGCATTGTTGAAAATTTCGTTCAGACTCGCGCTGCAATGCTCTTCGGCTTTCAGCACCGCGTCGGCATAAGCACATCCGATTTTGACAAAACCTTCGAAATCGGCAGAATGCAAATGTGCCAGCGCTTCGTCACTCACGTCCATGGCCTTGGCCTTGCTCTGCAAATCCGCATCGAACTTGTAGTCGAATGCGTTGTTGTGTACGGTAAACACACTTTTCGTATCCTTGAACATCGGATCGTTACGGTAAGTGGTTTTAAGGTACAATGGAATCAGAGCCGTCATCCAGTCATTACAGTGCACCACATCCGGGGCCCAACCCAGTTTTTTAACTGTTTCCAAAACACCCTTGCAAAAGAAGATCGCGCGCTCGTCGTTATCGTCGAAGAAGTTATTTTCCTTATCGAAGAAAACGGATTTGCGATGGAAATAATCATCGTTATCTATAAAATAGACCTGCAACTTCGCATTTGGAATCGAAGCAACTTTGATGATCAGCGGCTTTTCTTCATCTCCTACGGTAATATTGATTCCTGACAGTCGAACTACTTCATGAAGCCTGTTTTTGCGTTCGTTGATCAACCCGAAACGCGGAACGAGTATCCGGATTTCTGCCCCTTTTTCCTGCATTGCCTGAGGTAGTTTTCTAACGTAATCGGCAACATCGGTAGTCTGGAGGAAGGGATTGATTTCACTGGCTACATACAAAATTCGTAGTTTCTCCATAGATCTTTTAGCAGTTTGTGAAAAAAAGTTTTGCAAAATTATACAAAAAAAATGGCAATTTCAAAAGATATTCCAAACTAATTGTCATATTGCGCCCAGTTTGGGATTTCCCTGTCCTGATGTTTCCATAATCTGCTTTACGGTTAGTGCTATCTTGAAAAAGCAATCGTAGCCCGCAGGTTACTCCCTCAGTTTTCGAATTTTACATGGAAGTATTCACTTCGGTCAAAAGCCTCCGCCAATACCTGGATCAGCAAGTTTTACAGCAAAAAACCATAGGCCTCGTGCCCACGATGGGAGCCCTTCACAAAGGCCACATTTCGCTGATCGAAGCCGCGAAAAAGGATACGGATATCGTCGTTTGCAGCGTGTTTGTGAACCCGACGCAATTCAACAACCCCGAAGACCTTGCCAAATACCCGAGAACGTTCGAAGCCGACAGTATTATGCTCGAAAATGCGGGCTGCTCCGCGGCTTTCGCGCCGTCGGTGGATGAGATGTATCCCGAACAGCCTGTCGTTAAAATGAACTTCGGTGCATTGGAAACTGTCATGGAAGGCGCCTCGCGCCCCGGGCACTTTAATGGCGTTGGTATTGTGGTTTCGAAGCTGTTCAATATTGTAAGGCCACACCGTGCGTATTTCGGGCAGAAGGATTTGCAACAGGTGTCGGTAGTGCGCCAATTAGTGAATGATCTTGCATTCGGATTTGAGCTGGTGGTATGCCCTACCATTCGCGAAACGGACGGGCTCGCAATGTCCTCGCGCAACACGCGCCTGAACGCGGCCGAGCGCGCGATCGCGCCACATATATACCGCATACTCGCGGCCGCAGGCGAGGACCTGCGCGCGGGTAAGCACGTGAGCGAAGCCGTCGGCTGGGCGAAAAGTGAATTTGAGAAGATCAGGGAATTTACCCTCGACTATTTTGAGGTAATTAATATCAAAACCCTGCTACCGGTTGAAAAAATCGGCTCCGCGGGCTCCAATGCAATCTGTGTGGCGGCGTTCCTCGGTCCGGTAAGGCTGATCGACAATATTATATTCTGATTTACTCGCCAACGTTAAACGAAGAAGGCTCCTTTCGGAGCCTTCTTTTTGTTTTTATGCCAATTTCCAGTCGCCGCGGTATTTGCGTTGTACAAACTGGTTCGCTTCGTCGAAGTTGGTAACCTTCATGTTCTTGCCATCCCACAACAGCTTCTTGCGGCCCGGGTAGTCGAATCCTTTACCATCGGCACGTGCAGTGCGGAGGTTGTAGCTGCGGATACCGAGGTTACCCATGATCACAGTCTCTGTCAACGGACCGGCGTAGTCGAACGATGAGGTAAGCGCCTTATGCTCTTTGCTGTTGAAACCAGCCTTGCAAGCATCGCTCCACGATACGTGGTGACCGAATTCCGGCATGGTAGTGTATTTGTTACCGAAATCGCCCTGCTTGTATTCCAGCTTGGTGCCGTCTTTGAGATACACTTTCGGTGCGATACCGTAAGTTCCGCAGGTCATTACGCCTTTTTCACCGATCAGAAGCACACCATTGCTGCTGTCAGGCTCTCCCAGCGGATCGTTCGCAGGGATCAGATCCGGGTGGAACGGACGCAGACCGCCGTCGTGCCAGGTCAAAGTCACTTCCGATTTGTTCACTTTGTTCGCAGGGAATTTCAGCTGAACGCGTGATGATGGCGGGCAACCTTCAGGAATGTATTCCGCAGTCCAGTCTTTGATGAACACCTGGCCTACTGAGCATTCAACTTCAGTTGGATAACCCAGGCCGAGCGTACGGAACGCCGGGTCGATCAGGTGACAACCCATATCGCCCAATGCACCGGTACCGAAGTTCCACCAGCCTCTCCATTTGAACGGGTGCCATGCCGGGTTGTAGTCCACCCAGTCGGCGCAGCCTACCCAAAGTTCCCAATCGATGTCCGCAGGCACTTCATGCTTGCCGGTCGGAACGGGAATACCTTGCGGCCAAACGGGACGGTTGGTCCAAACGTGTGCTTCGTGGACGTTACCGATGAGGCCTTTGTTAAACCATTCCTTCATCTGGTTCTGCGCAGGGTTAGAAGCTCCCTGGTTACCCATTTGGGTTACCACTTTGTATTTGCGCGCTGCTTCGGTGAGCATACGTGCCTCGTAAATATCGTGCGTAAGGGGTTTTTGTACATATACGTGCTTGCCGCGCTGCATAGCCGCCATCGCGATGATCGCGTGCATGTGGTCGGCGGTAGAAACGGTTACGGCATCGATGCTCTTATCCATTTCGTCGAACATCTTGCGGAAGTCTTTGTATTTCTTCGCGTCAGGGTGCAGCTCGAAGTTCTTTTTCACTTGCGGCTGTCCCCAGTCCACGTCGCAAAGTGCCACCAGGTTTTCGGCACCTTTGTTCCATGCATTATTAATGTCAGAAAAACCTTTGCCACCCACACCTACGCCGGCGATATTCAGCTTGTCGCTGGGGGCTTTATATCCTTTCCCCAGCACATGGCGGGGCACTATAAAGAAACTTCCAATGGCCGCCGCGGAGGTCTTTTGGATAAAATCCCGGCGGTTAACGTCTTTCGGTTTGTTTTCTGTACTCATCGGTTTTGGTAATGAAAATATAAAGTAGATTAATATAGATGAAAGGAATAAGTTCTTATTAAAGATCGAATACTATAAAATCCCGCTTAAATATAATAATGTATTTACGAAACATCATGTAAAAGCCCATTTCAAATATTAGTTGAAATACGTTGTTTGTCTGCATTTCAGGCTATTTAGGCAGATAATTTCCGCACGTGCACGCGCGGGAACCGTCCCACCGGAGACGATGTTTTGATGGCTGGGTATTATTCCTGTAACTTTGCAGGGTAATGCATTTCAAT
>CAMLNK010000587.1 GCA_946481035.1 uncultured Dyadobacter sp.
GTTCTGGCAAATGAAACGGTTTGTCCAGATAATCGTCCGCGCCGGCATGCAGGCCACTGATTTTGGTCTCATAGTCGCCCTTGGCCGAAATAATGATCACACCGTCCTGCCGGCCCTGCTTTTTGAGGGTTTCAAGAATGTCGATCCCGTCGCCGCCCGGAAGCATCAGGTCGAGCAGAATGCAGTCGTAGCGGTACATTTCCACTTTTTCCCGCGCCTGCGACCATGTGCATGCGTATTCGCACAGGTAGTCCTGCGCGGCGAGGTAGGCGCCGATGCTTTCGGCCAGGCCGGGCTCGTCTTCAATGATCAGGATCTTCATTCAGGCAATTTAATGTAACAATTTGGAATTCTTTTTGAAGCAAAACGATGCTACCTTCACGGGAATGAAGCGGTGGGTAATCAACATATGCCTGGTCCTGGCAGGACTTGTCGGTTGGGTGGGAAGTAGTTTTTCTCAGCCTAACGCGGCCCGGCCTGACGCGGCCCGACCTGACGCGGCCCGACCGGCAGATTATCAGTTTGTGCGTTACAACACCGAAAAAGGGCTTTCCCATAACCGGGTCAATTGTTTTTTGAAAGACAGCCGGGGATTTGTTTGGATCGGCACCGGCAGCGGGCTGAACCGGTTCGACGGCTATTCTTTCCGCGTATTTAAGCATGATCCGGCCGATTCCGCCAGCATTTCCGACCATCAGGTCAATGCATTATTCGAAGATCCGCAGGGTTATATCTGGATCAGTACCCTGCTGGGATTCGATATTTATGACCCGGTTACCGAAACGATCGATCACAACGCCAACCGCGCTGCACGGCGTTTCGGGCTACGCGACGCGGATTTCAACCGCATTATCAAAACCCGTTCAGGCGATTACTGGATCAGCCATAACAAGCTGGGCCTGCTCAAATACCGCACCGCTTCAAAACAACTTACTAAAATCAGGTTCGGGCCTACCCAGGACGCGCCGGGTGCGCGCGCGATCTCCGATTTTGACGAAGATGCACAGGGGAATCTCTGGGTGGTATGCGACGACGGTTTCCTCGCCCGCGTGAATGCGGCCACACAGGCGATCGACATTCAAAGCGCATTGTTGCAGCGCCGTAACCTGGGCAAATTATCGAACCACAAGGTTTTTGTCGACGGGCAGGGCGAGCCCTGGGTATATATTGTGAAGGCGGCGGTAGGGGCATTTAATTTTGATTTTAAAAAGAATACCCTCCGCATGGCCGGTACAGCCGGGCCCGATTTCAGGCTCAGCAACAATGCCGTAAGCGCAATGGTGGCCGGACCAGACGGCCGCATCTGGATCGGGACCGACCATGGCGGTATCAACATTCTGGATAAGCAAACAGGCCGCGTATCCACGCTGCGCTCCAATCCCGGCGACCCCAGGACGATCAGCCAGAACAGCATTCAGGCATTGTATAAGGATGCCACCGGCATGATTTGGGCCGGTACCTATAAGCAGGGCTTTTGTAATTACCACCAAAATATTTTCCGGTTTTCGCTCGTCCGCCATTTGCCCGGCGATGCCGCAAGCCTGCCGTTCGACGATGTGAATGTGTTTGCAGAAGACCGGAAGGGCAACCTGTGGGTGGGCACCAACGGCGGGGGATTGATTTACTACGACCGCAAAAACAACAGCTTCCGGCAATACCGGAACAGGCCGGGAGATGCCAATAGCCTGAGCAACGACGTGATCGTCAGCCTGTTTCTCGACCGGCAGGATGTGCTCTGGATCGGGACCTATTTTGGCGGACTGAACAGCTTCGACGGGAAGCAATTCACCCGCTACCTGCACGATCCGGCCGATTCCACCAGCCTCGTCGATGACCGGGTATGGGAAATATTCGAGGACTCGCGTCGCAGGCTTTGGGTCGGTACCATGGCCGACGGCCTCGATTTGTTCGACCGGGCGGCGAAGAAATTCCGGCATTACCGCAACCTCGCGCCCAACTCCGTCAGCTCCGATTACATTTCGGCCATGCTGGAAGACAGGCAGGGTAATCTCTGGATCGGGACCGCGAATGGTATTGACGTGCTGATGCGCCAGACCGGCCGTTTTGTGCATTACAAGCATACCGATGGCGATCCGAACAGCCTCAGCAGCGACGCCGTGATGTCGCTCGCGCAGGACAACGCCGGCACCATCTGGATCGGTACCTCCGAAGGCCTGAACCGCTATGACGCTGCGCGGAATACATTTGTGACCTACGACACCCGCCACGGGCTGCCCGACAACTCCGTTTTGACGGTGATCGTCGATGCCCGCCAGCAATTATGGCTCGGTACCCCGAAAGGCATGGTGAATTTGCAGGTGACGAAAAGGGTAAACGGCGGAACGCCGACCGCATTCCGGGTACGTACTTATAATGAGGTGGATGGCTTGCAGGGGCGCGGGTTCAACGAGAATGCGGCGCTCCGGCTGCATTCGGGCGAGCTGGTTTTTGGCGGGGCCAACGGTTTCTCCATTTTCGATCCCGCGCGCGTGACCGACGAGCGCACGGCTGCGAAAGTAGTGCTGACTGATTTCCAGATATTTAATGAAAGTATTCATCCGGGGGTGCTCGCAGATGGCAGTCGGGTTCTCGAAAAATCCATTTCAACCACCGATCGTATTGTGCTGGAACACAGCCAGAATGTATTTACGATCGAGTTCGCGGCATTGAATTTCCTTCACCCTGAGAAAAACCATTATCTGTACGCTTTGCAGGGTTTTAACGACCAATGGTTTGAGGCGGACAATACCCGCCGCGTCACCTATACCAACCTTGACCCGGGCACCTACACATTTAAAGTAAAGACAAAAGAAGGCGGCGTTGCTACCGAGCGGCGGCTGGAAATCAGGGTATTACCGCCGTTCTGGCAGACGCCCTGGGCCTATTTGCTTTACTTTTTGTTCGTGGCAGGCGCATTGATGATCGCCCGTTGGATACTGATCGAACGGGAGCGCATGAATTTCAAGCTGGAACAGGAGCGGCATTATGCCCAGCAAATGCACGAGCTGGATTTGATGAAGATCAAGTTTTTTACCAATGTGAGCCACGAGTTCCGCACGCCGCTCACACTGATGCTCACGCCGCTCGAAAATTTGCTGCGGGGCATTCGTGCCGACCATACCGTACACCGGCAGCTTTCGCTCGTGCACCGCAATGCCCAGCGGCTGCTCAATCTGGTGACGCAAATGCTCGATTTCAAAAAGCTGGAAGTGGAGGAAACGCGTTTCATGCCGGAGCGCGGCGATATTGTGCAGTTTGTGAGGCAAATCGCACAGACGTTCTCCGATCTCTCGGAGCATAAGCACATCCGGTACCGGTTCGAAAGTGCCGTAGAATCGCGCTATGCGGATTTTGACCAGGATAAATTATCGAAAGTAATGTATAACCTGCTGTCCAATGCATTCAAATTCACACCCGAAAATGGTCAGGTGATGGTGCGGGTGCGGACAATAGAGCAGGGGGGCGGGGAGGCCCTGGAAATCAGTGTCGAGGACTCCGGTATCGGTATCCCGCCCGAGGCGCAGCAGAAAGTTTTCGACCGTTTTTACCAACACCCGATGCCCGGGCACATTATGAACCAGGGCAGCGGTATCGGGCTGTCCATTGCCGGGGAGTTTATTAAAATGCACGGCGGAAGCATTGAGCTGCAAAGTGAGGTGGGTAAGGGCAGCATATTCACGGTCACGTTACCCCTGCGCGAGCGCCTTGCGCGTACAGTACCCGCGTATGTAGCGGAGGTAACCGACGCGGCCGCAGCGACCATCGAGATTGATCTTGCAGAGGAAAAAGCCGTTAAGGATAAGCCGCTCGTTCTGCTCGTGGAGGACAACGACGAGTTCAGGGAGTATCTCAAAGAAGTATTTCAGAAAGAATACCGGATCCTCGAAGCTGCTAATGGCCGGACCGGCCTCGATATGACCCTCGAACACATCCCGGACCTCATCGTGAGCGATGTGATGATGCCCGAAATGGACGGGATCGAGCTTTGCCGGACCATTAAAACCGACCGGCGTATTTCACATATTCCCGTGGTACTGCTCACCGCGCGGGCGGAGGACGAACAGCAATTGCAGGGGTACCAGACCGGCGCG
>CAMLNK010000588.1 GCA_946481035.1 uncultured Dyadobacter sp.
CGCTGGAATAAATGCGGGCGATGTTGCCTTTCGGTATGAACGAGTCGATGAGCGTCGGGTCGTCGGAGAGAATGTATTCATAGCAGAACTTCTTCTTCGCGTTTTTCAACGGGGCGAGCTCCTTCATATAGCGGATATAGTCCATCTGGCCCGGGCGCTGAAAATTGTTGTCGGTAGCACTCCAGAAATGGTAAAAACCTACATTTCTGCGAAGCATCACACCTACATTGCGATCGGCCGGAATGTGCGGACGAAGTTCTTTAAAGCTGAGGTAATTGTCGGGATTGCTCAGGAAATACGCCCTGTCGCGGTTCATCGAGAGTATATTGGAAGTCCGGTCCTGATCGTAGTACCCCGCCTTTTCGAGCAATGCAAACACCTTGGTCCTTTCCGCGTAATCAGGCCAGGTTTTCAATGGATGGCAGTTGTCCTTGCCCGGGAACTCGTAATATTCGCTGAGGTATTTTTCGTAAACTTTCCTGACCTCGGCGCTGCTTTCGCAGATCGCGATCGGGATATGTCCCAGTGCTTTTCTCGTTACAAAATTGATCGAAACAAGCTCTTTGCTGGGGTTGCCGTAAACAAAGGGAAGGGACGAAAGCAGCAATGGGATGATCAGGTAAATCGCTTTCCAGTGAAATTTCAGCGAGTATACGCAGGCGATCATGACCGCGCCCATCGCGAACAGGGGCATTTGTGTGCGCGTACTCCAGAGCTGGAACTTCATTAATGTACAAAAAAGCAGGAACCCAAGCGCCGAACAGGCCCAGAACCATTTGATATCCCGTTTCAAAGGCGCGAACAATAGCAAAATGCTCATCCCGACGATCAGCCAGAAGTGGATCGTGTTCGGGACCATATCCTCATGAACCGAGTACTTGACGGAAAACGGGTCGATGCTCAGATCGGGATCGTCGATACCGACTCCGATGGTTTCGTGAAATGCCCTGATTTTGCCATCCACGGCCCGGTTGAAGCTGGTAACAGGCAAACCGATGTTCAGCCCGGCGTTTTTGATGACGCTGGACAGCGTAAAAAGTACTGAATGCTTTTTGGCAGGCAGCTCTTCCGAAGCGAATGGCGTATTCCGCAGCGGGCTCATCACATGCCCGAAAAGCGAGTAGTTACGGTAAAAGAAGGGTGAAAATGTAATAACAAGCAAAATGAGCGCTACACCGAGCACTTTCATAGCGTAAGCAATGCGATATTGAATAAGTATCCGGACGCCGAAATAGATCGCAAACGGTATCGCAAAGATCAGGATCGTGTATTTGGAAAAACCTCCGAATGCCAGCGACTGCATCATCACCACCAGTGCCAGCAGCGATTTTCTTTCCAGTAATTCAAAACCAAAATACACGAAGGCAATGAAGAAAAAGCACCCGCATAGGTCGACCTGCGTGCTGGTACTTTCAAAAACCGCGATCGGCAATGTCAAAAAGCAGATGGTCGCCAGCAATTGCCCGTCCTTGCCCAAACCGAATTTTCGGGCAAGCAGGCCAATTCCCAAGATTGAACCGATGAATGCGCCGAACTGGACGAGGCCCGAAAACTGATCGGAACCTGAAAGCAGCACGGTATCCAGCACAATGTATTCCGCAAAAACATTGAGATACAACTGCTGCAAATGCATGGTCGGGAAGTGGTCCAGGTTGCCATTGTAAATCCAGATCAGGATCCGGTTCAAATGGTACATATGCGAATCGAAGTTGTTCGGGGCGGCATATATGGCCAGGAACAACAGCGGCAATATGTAAAATAGCACCACGGTGCCTATTACTATTTTATGGGTAGTTCCAAATCCGGCCAGGCGGAACGCGTCCTTCAACGCACCCAGTTTTTTCAGATCTGTTTTTCCCGACCGGTGAAGGTAGTAAACCAGTGCTGCCACCCCTAATGCTTCGATGATCCAGAAAACCAGCGCGGACGTGGTGTTAATGGCGTTGAAGAAAGAGGCTGTTTCGTTGTAAATGAATACGATACCTGCGTTGGTGATCAGCGATAGGATGAACGACCGGCGGAGGTTGGTATAAACGCCCGTTTCGGAAGAACGCAGGAAAAAGATTGCAAAAACACTGACAAACGAAATCAGGAGTAAACAAATACCCATATACGGAATGAAAACGAACTGGAAAATATCAGATACAGAGCTACGCGCCCCGGACTACGCGTCCCGGACTGTGCGTCCGCCCAACCGCCCGGCCGAAGTGCCTGATGCGTGGGTTTTAGTGGCGCAAAGGTACGCGATTATTCGGGCCGGGAACAGCATTTGTTAGTGTACGTGCGCAATGAGCGCACTTTTTGTCCTCACTTCAGGAAACGACATTACGCGGATTTCCCGATTGAAAACCTTCCAGATTGTCGGCCACCATTTGCAGCAATCGCCGGCGCGCCTCGAATGTCGCCCACGCCACGTGCGGGGTAATGACGCAGTTCGGCGCGGAGAGCAACGGATTATCGGGCTTTGGCGGTTCCACGGAAAGGACATCGAGCCCGGCTGCCGCGATCGTGCCAACTGCGAGCGCATCGGCCAGATCTTGTTCCCGGATAAGCGGCCCGCGGCCCGTATTGAGCACAATGGCCCCCGGTTTCATTTTGGAAAGGCTTTCCCGGTTAATAATTTCGAGCGTCTCATTGGTAAGCGGGCAATGCAGGCTTATGACGTCGCTTTGCCGGAAGATTTCATCGAGCGACACCATTTCCACACCCTCGGTCGGCATGGGGTGTTTCCGGTATGCGATCACTTTCATTCCGAAAGCCGTTGCGATCTTCGCGACCTGCGAGCCGATATCCCCAAGACCGATTAGCCCCATTGTTTTGCCTGCCAGCTCGGTAAGGGGTGTTTTCCAATAGCAAAAATCGGCGGAGGCGGCCCAATCGCCTGCCAATACGCTCTGGCTGTGCGTTTCTACCCGGTTCACGATCGCCAGCAGCAACGCGAAAGTCTGCTGCGCCACCGAGGCCGGACCGTACGCCTTCACATTGGTGACGGTAATGCCTTGTGTTCTGGCCACCTGAATGTCGATATTATTGAAACCAGTCGCCATCACGCCGATATACCTGACCTTCGGCAAATGCGCCAGAATATCCCCCGAAAGCACCACCTTATTCACCAGCAATATCTCCGCGTCCTTGGCCCTTTCCACAATCTCGTCCCTGGCCGAACGGTCGTAAATGGTCACATTGCCCAGTTTTTCGATAGGCGCCCAATCCTGGTCACCTGGGTTCAAAGTATATCCGTCGAGAATTACGATGTTCATGCGTTTGTGGTTAGATGTTTTTCAAAAAAAGCCCTTCCGAAACGGCTCGGAAGGGCTTTGACAATTATCAGTTATAACGCTAATTCTTGGGATCGGTACTGATCTTCGCGCCGCCTACGCCTTGCATTTGCATCGGGTTGGCGGCTTTTTTCTGCTGTTGCTGTTTGAAGATCTGGAACCGGGTCGGCTGCGCGATGCGCGGGAACGCATTGTTCTCGGTGTCGATGTCGGCGATTTGCTGGTATGGGTCGAGCGTCCATTGCACGACTTTCTTTTTGGTCGAAATCACCTTGTTGATCTGGACGTCGTTGAAGCGCCAGATTTCAGCAGGGTATACCGCCACAGAGTCGGTGCCGTCTTCGAAGCCCATTTTCACGATCACAGGCATTGGTACACCACCTTTGTTTTTAATAGACAATGTGTAAAAATTCGTATTCTCCTGGATCAGCTGGCGTTCGCTGTCTGTCAACGTCGCCAGGTATTGCTCATATTTCTGCTTGTCGGCGTCGGTTACCTTGAACGGATCGTAACGGTTGTAGAAATCGGCCATGGTCGAATCCTGTGCTACCACGGTTTCGCTTTTCGTTTTGGCATCCTGGATTTTACTCATGGTTGTTTTCTTGCGCGCGTCTTCCTTGCGGGCGATTTCTTTCTCGATAGCCGGGTTCTGCGTATCGATGCTGAACCAGTCGACGGTTACCAGGTCCTGGTCCACCGGCTCGGTGCCGTAGAACCATCCTTTCCAGAACCAGTCGAGGTCTACGCCGGAGGCATCCTCCATCGTGCGGAAGAAATCGGCCGGGGTAGGGCTTTTGAAACGCCAGCGGGT
>CAMLNK010000589.1 GCA_946481035.1 uncultured Dyadobacter sp.
CGATACAGGTTCTGGCCAGGAAGCGGCGATTTATCCCACGTCTCGTAATGCGTCGTTACACGGCTTTCATTGGCAGCTTTTACGTTTTCGAAAGTTATCCATTCACGACCGTCAGCGCTGCGCTGTACTTCAAAGTGACTCGAATTAGCTTCCTCTGCGGTTGTCCAACTCAAATGGGCGAACTTTTCCCGCCGCTCCGCCGAAAAAACGGTTAGTTTTACGGGCAGGACGCTTTCCAGCGAGAAGCTGTATACCGCGCCCGGATAGTCCAAAACATAGGGGCCGCCATCGTGCTCCTGAGGCGATCCCACCAGAATCTGTGTTTCATTTAACGCAACTGCACCTCCCAAATACTCGCCTTCGTCTCTATCGGGCGCATGAATTTTCGCTGTTTGGCCCCAGTTTCCTACACCACCGCGATTCTCATGAAACACCCATGCGGCGCCAGTGTTGGTAACCGGATTTTCGCCTTGATAGTCAAACTGTTCCCCAGGAGCCCCAACAACGACAGAACCTCCTTTTACAGCAACAGAAGCGCCAAACCATGAGGGGATGTTCGTACCACTTGTCACTTTTTTCGCAAGTCCCCATTGATCTGCACCTCCATTATTTTTTGAAAAAATATATGCAGCGCCTGATGCGCCTATTACCACATGGTCACCATCGATCGCGACGACGGATCCAAAGGTCTCATTTGCCCGCATCACAGGAGCCGTAATTCTCTTTACCAAATGCCAGCCACCGTTTATTCCGACCGGGTATTTTTTAAAGATATATGCAGCACCGGAGTGCTGCAGCCCCGGACCGATTGCTACATTGTCGTCCGATCTGGCACCTATAACAACATAGCCGCCGCTGATGGCAACATCTCCTCCAAACGTATCGAAATTAGTCCCTTGTGAAAGCAACAAAGCAACAGGACCCCAGTTGTTTACGCCACCCGAATTTTTTTCAAACATATAGGCCCTTGATGCATAGTATGCACCCGCAACCACATAATCACCTTCGATCGCAACGCTGCTGCCGAAATATTCCCGGTACTCGCGGGTTGGAGAGACCATTTTCTTCACAAGTCCCCAGTTGTCAGGGCCTCCCTGGTTCTTCGCATACAGGTACGCAGCACCGGCCCCTTGTATTGGATTCAGCCCGTTAGCATCGGTTTCGGATTCTGAACCGATGATCATATAGTCGTCCTTGATGCAAACAGATTTACCGAAATAGCTACCGATTTCCCTTACCGGCTGATAAATCTTCCTAATCTGCTTCCAGGTGCCATTATCGTTGAAAAACAGGTAGGCGGAACCTGAGTACGGCACTACGGGTTTGCCGTCGCCCGCACCATCGTCGTTGAATGCGCCTACTACCGCATAATTTCCCGAAATCGATATGGCGTTGCCAAATGTGCCAAGGCTGGCCCGGTCATTTGCAACAATTTTTTTCCCAGGGTTCCATGCCTGACCCAACGACAGTGAAATGGAAAAGATTAATAATAAGAAAATTAAGAAGGGTGTTCTTAGTGGGGTAAAGCATGAATTCATAATAAAGCTTAAACAGAGAAAGGTGAGTATGTAACTGAAATTAAATAAATCACAAATTAAGGTAAAATTCCGGGGTCAGACACACAAATGATAATTTGCGTCGAATAGTTGTAATAATTCTGACAAATTCCCTGGAACGTTGTCAGGTGCGCCGCTGGATTCCTCGTCTATTCCAGTCAATAAAACACTGCGTATCCGGACTTTGGGAAATTTGGACAGGACAGCGGACGACAGCGCACTTTGGCTGGCTTACCGTAATGGCGACAATGAGGCGTTGGGCGTGATCATCGAGCGCTACTATGGTGCTTTGCGGCGGTACGGTATGAAGTTTTATGTGGATGAAAGCATAGTCGAGGATTGTATCCAGGACCTATTTCTCGATCTATGGCAGAACCGCGAGCGGATCAGTCAAACGCCGTCCGTGAAGTTTTACCTCTTCAAAGCCATTCGGCATAGCATTCTGGGGCATATGCGCTACCAGCAGCGGTTCGCTAATGAGGAGTCGCTGGATTGGGATACTTCTTTACCCGAAAATTTCAATGCGGAATCGCTGCTGATCGAGCAGGAGACTTTGAATACCCTCGTGACGCAAATGCATGCGCACATGGAGGCGCTGCCCAAGCGCGAGCGTGAGGCGCTGTACCTGCGCTATTACGAGAACATGAGCGTGGCAGATATTTCAGGGCTGATGGGCGTCAACCGGCAGTCTGTTTCCAACTTTCTTCAAAAGGGTATTACCCGCATCCGCGCCAAGTGGTTTGTGACGATGGTACTAAATCTATTCTTTTTTTAATTTTTTTCTTCCTCCGAGGGTATATCGGTTCCTGCCATTCATAATATCATAGAAATCATTTGAAAAATGAAGAATGGACAGGCCAGACTACGATTTACATACCCCCGAAGATTTTCTGCAAAATGACCGCTTTCGCCATTGGGTGAAGCACCGGCTGCCGGAAGACAGAATCTTTTGGGAAGATTTTCTCAATACCTATCCCGAAAAACGCCCCGCTTATGAGAGTGCGGTAGCGATGCTGCTGGTGATATTCGGCAACGAGCAGGCGGAGGAAGCAGGTGAAGGAGCCGGGAGACTCCGTGAAATGCTGAATGCTGCCGCAAGCCATACCGAAGCAAACCACCGCGAACCTTTGCCATTGTGGCGCTGGTTGCGCTGGTCGGCGGCTGCGGTGCTGGTGATCGGGCTGGGATTCTGGTGGAGCAGGGAAGGGCGCGAGGTCGGGATTGCCGCAAATGGCGTTGCCCAAGCAGACCAACCATCGCAAAGCAAATGGATCGTTCGGGAGAACCAATCGCAGGCAGTAATGCTGGTGAATTTACCCGACGGATCGTCGGTATTGCTCAGCAAAGGCAGCAGTATTCGTTTTGGCAAGGAAATGAATGCGGCTGAACGCGACGTATTCCTCGATGGCGAGGGCTTTTTTGAAGTGGTCAAAAATCCTGCCAAGCCATTCCTTGTACATACCGACAAGCTTACCACACGGGTTTTGGGCACGAGTTTCCGCGTGAAGTCGTTCCCCGGGCAGGCTGATGCCGAGGTCGCGGTAAAAACGGGTAAGGTGGCTGTGGTGGCGGATGGCAATGATGCCACCGACCCGCTGATGCTTTATCCCAACCAGCGTGTGAGCCTCATCCGCAAAAATGACAAGTTCATCAGTTCTGTTACCGGGCCGGCCCGCAATGAAACCACCACGCCAATCGAGACCGAATCCTTTGATTTTGAGTTTACGCCCGTGTCAGAGGCATTCAAAACACTCGAAACGCATTATGCGGTGAAAATCCATTTCGACCAGGAAAGGATGAACAACTGCACCGTGACTGCATCCCTGAAAGATGAGCCGTTTCTCGAAAAAGTGCGGCTGATATGCCTCGCAACGGAAGCATCCTTCGTCGTGAATGGCGACGAAGTGACCATCTCCGGAGCCGGGTGCCCCTAGCCGGGCGCCCCTAGCCGGGCGGCCCTGGCCGGGTGCTCCCCTTAATCCCTCATAAAATTCTCACCTAACTCTTACCGTATGAAAAACACCAGCCGCACTGCACCCTTTTGACTATTTCTCCTATGGGGGATAAGAACTACTATCTCATGTTTCTGAACTTTAACCAATTATGAAGAAAAATCTATCGATTAAAATGACTAATCCTGGCATAGTCCGGTCTGCCAGGGGGCTATTGTACCTTCAAACTTTGCTGATGCTCGTATTTATGCAATTCAGCTGGGCCAAGAGCGGAAGTGCCCAGGAAATGCTGAATCAGCGGGTAACCATCTCTGTGGAGAACGAGCGGATCGAATCGGTTATCAGCCGGCTGGAAAGGTCGGCTAATGTTCGCTTCCTTTATAGCAGGGAGATTATCCAATCGAAAAGAAAAGTCAGTTTTACGGCCGAAAATCAGCCATTGTCTTCGGTACTGGAAGGTATTTTGCAGCCATTGAAGCTGAAATACGAAGTATCAGGCGATAAGATTATTCTTAAAAGACAATTGAATACATCGGAGGCAGGGCCACAGGTTTTGCCGACTCCCGAAGCACCGGCC
>CAMLNK010000590.1 GCA_946481035.1 uncultured Dyadobacter sp.
GCAGGTCCATTCCGTAGAAGCCCGCCACGCGGCTGTTGCTCGCAAATTAGCAGCTACACTACTTGGGATGCCTGCCATGAAAGGCTGGATCACGGGCAAGGAAGGCGCGGTACCTGCCATTTACGCCGGGGAAGACAACATGACTCAGGGCGGAGTAAATATCAAAGGCCTGGCTTCAAAGTCGGATGCTGCTGTTACAGAAGCATTCGACGAGCCGCTGACAAAAGACGCGGTACTGGCGATTGCCGGTCCATTCATAAAAGGTTGATTGAGTTGATAGTAAAGCAAATTGATTGTTAGTTTAAAATCCGTTGTGATGTGCACAGCGGATTTTTTTCAATCTAATTGAGCAGGCAAAAGCTGTTTTGGGCTCCTTTGTGCATCAAGGCGATTTAAGATAAAACTAAACCGAAATTTAACATTACCAATAAATCCAAAGACCTGCGGGCGACGTAAATGAGTTATCAAACTACATAACTCAATCACGTTCCTATGAAATTACTCGACTTTCACCTGAGGCCGGCAGTTGCTGCTCTTGGCTTTATCCTATCGTTCTGGATGTTTTCTTGCGACGATCACCGTGTGCCGCCTGCCGGGCCGTCACTTCCCGACAGGATTTTCTACGCTTTATCGGATGACAACCAGTTGCACGAGATCAATATCGGGAATACAGGCGCACCGATAGGCACTTTTGCAGTGGTAGGTCTTGAACAGGGCGATATGCTCAAAGGCATCGATTTCCGCCCTGCCACCGGACAACTTTACGCGATCAGTTCGATGAATAACCTCTATCAAGTGAATACTAAATCCGGGGATCAGCAGGGGAAGGCTACCCGTATTGGCTCAGCGCCGATTACCGCTAGTTTGAGCGGTCATATCGGTTTTGACTTCAATCCCACTGTCGACCGCATCCGAGTCGTGACCAGCTCGACCCAGAACCTTCGCCTGCACCCTGAAACCGGCGCAGTTGTTCCTGGCGACTCTCCATTGAACGGTTATGCCAACCCGATGATCGGAGCGGTTGCTTACACCAATAGTCGCGCGGGCGTTGCCGCTGCACCTGCCGGAGCAGGTACGACACTTTACGACATCGACCCTTCGACGGACATGCTATACATACAAAACCCTCCCAATCCCGGAGGTTTGGTACCGGTAGGGTCGCTGGGACTGAACATTGAGGAAGTAGGCGGATTCGATATCTCCCCCGACGTAAACCCTTCTGACATTTACCCTATTGTCTCTGTTAAATTCGGCGGCAAATGGGAGCTCGACTTCGTGGATCTGGCTACCGGCAAGCTCCAAAAGTTGGGCGATTTTCCGGCTAATGTGAATGTCATTGGTATCGCCATACCCCCGCTCGCGGTCGCGTATGCTTTGACCGAGACTGGTATGCTGAAAATCTTCAACCCGGAAAACGGCATGGAATACGGCACAAAGTCGATTCCGGCAATTCCAGGCGTCACTTTGCAGGGCATAGACATTCGCCCTGCAAACGGTCGGCTTTACGCACTGGGCGATAACAGCAAAATTTACGGAATCGACCTTGGAAGCGGGGCTGTTACCGAGTTGGCAAGCCTGAAACTGGCCGATAACACCCCTGTAATGCTCAGCGGGACCCATTTCGGCGTCGATTTCAATCCCGTTGCCGACCGTCTGCGCGTCGTAAGTGACAATGGCCAGAATCTGCGCATCAATGTGACTGACGGGGTAACAGTCGTTGATCAACCTCTCAAAATCGGCGTTGCAGGCCCCACGCCGTTCATTACCGCGGTTGCCTACACCAACAGTTATCCGGGCACAACAACTACGACGCTATTCGATATCGACAGTCAATCTAACACATTATACGTTCAAACGCCGCCCAACAACGGCGTGATGGCCGATCCGAAGCCACTGGGCATCGATATAAATCCTGGTCTCGGCTTCGACATCGGTAATGTCTCCGGCAAAGGGTACGCCATCTTCACGGTGGGACTCAACACGAGCTTTTACACCGTAGATCTGAGTACCGGAGCGATCTCGCATAAATTCCCGTTCAGCGGCCCGGTGAAAGGTCTTGCGCTGGGGTTCGGGTTGTAAATTTATAGTTTAAAAAAGCAGCTTTCATTGCGTCGACGACAGCGGCGTACCCGGTCAAACCCGGATACATGGCCGGACGAATGGTCCGGCCCTTTCTATCTAACTGTTCATGGTCATAATCGTCCACCAGTGCTAGTCCTTTCACCATCCTGCTACCGAATCTTCAGCAAGCGTAAATGATCGAGTCCCTAGAACGCAAGAGATTTTTGAAACAACTCAAGCTTATCAGCCACATTCATTTTCTTGCAGATCCGTTTTTTGTAAGTGCTGATGGTGTTGCTTTTAAGGTTAAGCAAATATGCGATCTCTTTGGTGCTCTTTCCGGCGGCAACCTGGGTCATAATGGTCTTTTCCCGGTCGGACAGCCTGTCAATGGATTCCAGCTCTTCCACCTGGTGCCCGGCGTCGAGCTTCGGTAGCAGTGACGATTGCAGTTCCAGGCTCAGGTATTTACCACCCGAGGCCACGATCGTGATTGCCCGTATTAGCTCGCGGGGTTTGGAATGTTTCATAATAAATCCATCGGCGCCCGAGCGCATGACGGGCAATGCATATAACCGTTCTGCGAGTCCTGAGTAGAAAAGTATCGAAATGTCGGGCTTTGCTGAGTGGAACAGTTCCACCAGGTTCGGAGTGAGGGTCCCGTTGATTTTGATCTCGCTGATAACCAGCTCGACGTTATTTTCGCTTCTTAATATCGACAGCCCCGCTTCCAAGTTAGCTGCTTCAAAAAGACAATACTCATCGGAAAGTGATTGCAATAAAAGTCGCATACCTGTGCGCAGCAGCGTCTGGTCGTCGATAATCAACACGTTCATGGTAAGCGGATTTTAATGGTGGATCGGTTGGGAGGGAATTTTGGAACAAACGTTCCAGTAAGCCAGTTTGTCGACTGGCCACCGGAACGTTTGCAGACTACTTACTAGCGTTATGCATTATTTAATGTGGACGAATTTGTGTGTGTGAACAGACCCGTCAGTGTGTGTGATGCGCAGGATGTAGACGCCCGCATCAAGCTTGCTTACATCCACCTTACCCGAGTCAACCGGTCCGGAGTTGTATACCTGCAAACCTGCCAGGTTATCGATCCGGATGGCCTTCACCTGTTTCCAGCTGGTCACTTTGAGCGTGAGCTCATTGCTAACCGGGTTTGGATAAATGCTGCTTTCGAGTTTGCTTTCGAAGCGGACGCTTCTGATCGTGCTGAATGCGAATGTGCCATCGAAGTCAATCATTTTCAGGCGGAAGAGGTTATCGCCAGCCTCCGGTTGGTGATCGACGAAGGCGTAGGTCTTTCTCACCCTGCTTTCGCCTTGCGCCTGTATGCTACCAATAGTCTTCCAAGCTTTGCCGTCCATGCTACGCTGGATTTCGAAACGATCCGAGTTGGTTTCTTCCGAAGTAGCCCAGTTCAGCTCAGCCGTCTTCTCACGCGCAGTCGCCGTGAATGAGACCAGGGTTACCGGAAGCGGTTTCTCCCAGCGGATCGTATAGGTTACCGGCGGCGACTGTTGGCCGGCCTCATCCAGATAGGCATATTCGAACCCGGTGCTGGTGTAACCCGTACCGGTCAGCTTGATAGCGAGCGAATCAGGATTGTAATTCGGTATCACTTGTCCGGCCGTTACCAGTACGCCATTGTAGTATAGCTCGCCGTTGTCAGGCAAGATTGTGATCACCACAGTGCGGTCTTTGCCGGAACCGTTCAACGTACCATCCTCGGGATCGGTGCCTGTCAGTTGACCAGGGGAGCTCGTACCCGTGCCTGTGCTCACGTGCGAACCATTGAGCGGGATGATCGCGTTGGGAACAGGCTGATCGATCAGGTAATCCTTCGGATCGGCGACCGGTGGCTGCTGCACGCCCAAGTTGGCGTTGATCACATCGGTAGTAGTCACCACAATATTGGGCAGAATACCGTTCACCGTCCCGTCGCTGCCCGAATTGGCGCCCAGGTGCTCACCGGTGTTATCCCAACCGGTTGGCAGGCTTGGTACCGTCGAGC
>CAMLNK010000591.1 GCA_946481035.1 uncultured Dyadobacter sp.
AAGGCCTTTTGAAATTCCATAACTACGCGGAACGCTCGCGTACGCCGCTGGAAGAGCATTTGGTAGAAGGTGCGAAATATGCCAATGCAGGCAGCAATGTGCAGATCCACTTCACGGTTTCGCCCGAGCATCGCGACAAGTTTGAAAAGCTCGTCGTAGAAGCGGTTCCTAGCTACCAGACGCAATATGGCGTTCGCTACATTGTTTCGTTTTCAGAACAAAAAAGCTCTACGGACACCATCGCGGTGAATCTCGATAACACGCCTTTCCGCGAAAAAGACGATTCACTATTGTTCCGCCCCGCAGGTCACGGCGCATTGCTCGAAAACCTCGGACAGCTCGATGCGGACATTATTTTCATTAAAAACATCGATAATGTCGTTCCCGACCGCATTAAGGGAGACACCATTACCTATAAAAAGGCATTGGCAGGCATTGTTTTGAGATACCAGAAGAAAATCTTCGCTTACCTTGATAAGCTCGCCGGAAATGCTGACGCGGCATTGTTTGCAGAACTCGATACCTTTTTCCGCGACGAGCTTTGCGTGATTCCACCCGCAGGTTTTGAGTCGTGGAGCGACGAAAAGAAGAAGGCATATTTTGTTGGAAAGCTTGATCGCCCGTTGCGTGCGTGCGGGATGGTAAAAAACCAGGGCGAACCAGGCGGCGGCCCTTTCTGGGCCGAGAATGCCGACGGATCATCGTCGCTGCAAATCGTGGAATCGGCTCAGGTGGATGTCGATAATGCGGATCAGAACAGCATTTTCAAGAACTCTACCCACTTCAATCCGGTGGATCTGGTGTGTGCCGTGAAGAACAAAAAAGGAGAATTGTACGACCTGAAAAAATTCCGTGATCCGCTAACCGGCTTTATCACAGGCAAATCCAAAGATGGTAAAGAGCTGAAAGCGCAGGAGCTCCCGGGCTTGTGGAACGGCGCGATGGCGGATTGGAACACGCTTTTCGTAGAAGTGCCATTGATTACCTTCAACCCGGTGAAAACGGTGAACGACCTGCTTCGCGAGCAGCACCAATAGTTTTGAATGGATACCAAATAAAAAATGGTCGGAATCACTTCCGACCATTTTTTATTTGAGTTTATAAGCGGACCGCCGCTGGGGTTTAGAGTTTATAAGTTTAGAGTTTGCAGTTCGGCTGAGATCTTAACTTTAGACTCATAAACTTTCAACTCTCTTAACTCCTAACATCATGGTATCGGTAACACTTTGCTTTCCTTAAACGTCGACAGGATTACCATCGTTTGTGTGCTGGCAACCTCTTCGATCTCATTGATTTTTTCGAGCATCAGCTTCTGGTAGGTGCTGATGTCTTTGGAAATTACGCGAAGCAGAAAGTCTCCCGTTCCTGTAATGTGGTGACATTCAATGACTTCTGGAATGGCGTGGATCTTCTCAACAAATGACTCCGTAACAGCCTTGCGGTGTCCTACCAGCGAAATCTGAACAAAAGTACTCACGCCCAATCCTACCTTCTCAGGTTCCAGCTGCGCATGGTAGCTTTTGATGATCCCCGACTGTTCGAGTTTTTTCACACGTTCCAGCGTTGGAGCCGGTGAAAGGCCTATTTCTTTGGATAATTGAGCGTTGGTTATCTTCGCGTTGGTTTGTAAAATCTCCAGTACTTTGCGGTCTATCTGATCTAACTTAATAATCGCCGACATTTCTCTATGACTAAGGTTTATATGACGTGCCCATTTCGGGGACGCCGCAAAACTAATTAGTTTCCCGAAGATTCTTGTAATATTATACTGAAATTTTGTCTAAAAATAGAATTATCGTAGGCGAAATATGATTTTAGTATTGAAATATTAGGCCATATCAAATGTAACCTGTTGTGATGATCCGGGTTACACGGCATATGTTTCTATTTTCTCGAGAAAATCCTGATAAGTGCGGGTAATGCCTTCTTCCAGGTCGATAGTGTGCTTCCAGCCCAATGCATGGAGCTTGCTTACGTCCATCAATTTTCGTGGAGTGCCGTCCGGTTTTTCGGTATTCCATTTGATTTCGCCTTCATATCCGACCACTTGTTGGATCATTTCAGCCAGGTGCTTAATGGTAACATCCGCACCCACGCCTACATTCAGGAAGCCGGCTTCATTGTAGTTCTGCATTAGGAAGTAGCAGGCGGCAGCGAGGTCGTCGGCGTGCAGGAACTCGCGTAGCGGCGATCCCGATCCCCAAAGCTCCACAAACGGCTTTCCTTCCTCTTTTGCTTCGTGAAATTTGCGGATCATCGCCGGCAAAACGTGCGAATTATTCAAATCGTAATTATCATTCGGCCCATACAAATTGGTTGGCATCACCGAAATGAAGTTGCAGCCGTATTGCGAGCGGTATGCCTCGCACATTTTAATACCGGCAATTTTCGCGATCGCGTAAGGTTCGTTTGTCGGTTCCAGCAGTCCGGTAAGCAGGGAATCTTCCCGCAAAGGCTGCGGCGCCAGCTTCGGGTAAATGCAGCTCGACCCGAGGAACATCAGTTTTTTCGCATCGGTGCGGTAGGCGCTGTCGATTACGTTGTTCTGGATGAGCAGGTTATCGTTCAGGAACTCTGCGCGATAAATATTGTTTGCCATAATGCCGCCTACTTTGGCAGCGGCGAGAAATATATATTCCGGACGTTCCGCTTCAAAAAATGCCCGTACGTCGGCCTGGTTACGGAGATCGAGTTCAGATGAAGTTCTTGTGATGATATTATCGAATCCTTCCTTTTCCAATTTTCTGAGAATAGCAGATCCAACCATTCCCCTGTGCCCGGCAATATAAATTTTAGCGCTTTTTTCCACGGTGTTTTTTTAAATTTGTCTTGGAAATCAATATAGAAAAAACCAATTCGTTACAAAAGTAACAATCTTGCCCTGAAGAAAAATCCTATATACATGCAAAGAGTAGCACTGTTCTGCGGCTTTTTTTCAATCTGTCTGTCGGTTTCCGTTTCGGCCCAGAATGGTCAGAAGGATGCCCCTGCTCCCTCATGGCTGCCCAAAGAACAGGTGAAAAAGGATACGGCAACGCGTTCCAACGATCTGAAATCATTCGTTTCGGGCCTGGACCCGGTGGTTGGCGCTTCGGTGCCGGGCGGTAAGGGCAAATCCACGAATCTCTCTACGCTGTTCGGAGAGACGATCCCCGACCTGGGGCTTCGGGTAAAAGAATACAAGAGCCAGAAGAAAGACCGCAAAGCCAAAAAGGAAAAGGCACGTCTTGCCAAAGTACAATATGAGGGCATTCCAATGCAGAGCATGTCGGTCAAATACGGCAGCGGCGATCGGGCTACGGTGGAGAATTTCCATGTATTGAAAGAATATAAGCCTTTGAACGAGTATGTCAGGGCTACCGAAACGCGCTGGTATGATAAAAAATCCAGAAAGCTGAGTTCTTCGGTGATCAAAGACAAGGCGCAGGCATTGCCGCTCCACGGCTCCTATAAAAAGTATAGCGGAGAAAACCTGATAGAGGAAGGGTACTATTATATGGGTGTAAAAGATGGCCGTTGGGTGAAATATGATACCAAATATAACCTGATCGACAAGGCCGTCTGGAACCGTGGATTCCCCGCAGAGTCGCGCATTACCTATTATGATTCCGCGCATACGCAGGTGAAGGAAGTAATGCCTGTTGCATTCGGGGAAGTGGAAGGTGAATACCTGCAATTTTACAAGGAAGGCCAGCTGGCGGTGGGCGGCAAATATGATTCGGGCAAAAAAATAGGCCGCTGGGTGGAATATTACCAGTTCCGTCGTCAGCGTAAGAAAGAAATCCAATATCCGAAAACGGCGTGGGACGATGAGTTTGAGCCTTTCATTTTGCGTGAATGGGACGACAAAGGCAAGCTGCTTTACGACTATACCAAAGATCCCCGCGCCTCCGCTGAAGAGGAGGAAACCGAAAATTAGGCAAATGCATGGTTGAAAATCACGCCTCACCTGCTTAATTAGCACGCATGTTTTCATCTTTCCTCCGTTTCGTCAGAGAAAAAAGCTGGCTTGCAGGGCTGTTGTGCCTGGTACCCGTGCTGATCTACATTTGGGTATTTAAAGCTATTGCATTGAATGTCAAT
>CAMLNK010000592.1 GCA_946481035.1 uncultured Dyadobacter sp.
TCCTGCTTTTTCTGGGTACCGTAGCCGATGACCACCACCTCGGCCAGTTCCTTCGAATTATCAACCAGCGCGACATTGATCACCGATTGATTTGCGAGATCCACCTCCTTGGTAAGTTTCCCCACAAAGCTGAAAACAAGCCTGGTGCCCGCCGGGACGCCGGACAGCGAATACCTTCCTTTTTCGTCGGTTTGCGTACCTAACGCGCTATTCTTGACAATGACGGTGACGCCCGGTAAAACCGAGCCGTCGCGCTCGTCGGTTACTTCTCCGGTGACCGTACTTTGGGCCCTTAATGCAAAATTCCCGAACAGGAGCAGAAGGGCAAAACAGACTGTTTTCTGGTAAAGCTGTTTCATCTTAAAGGGTTGAATGTGAGTGACTGCTTTTCAATATCTGATTGGTCTAACCGGCTAAATCCAATTATTTATCAGAATATTTCTGGCAAAACTACCTGCTTTCAGAACCCTTGTCGTCCCACTTCCCCGATTCGGCGGTTTTTTAGGAATTTGAGCTACTGTTGAGTGTAATCATTTGTTAATCAATTTTTTATGAAAATTGAAATAGCGCCACTTTATAAAATGGCACTTATTTTTCTGATAGTTTTAAATGAAAAAGGTCAATTATTCCTCCGGGCGGCTGGCGTTGTAGTAGTCCCGGGGCGTCTGTCCGGTGATCTTTTTGAACGACCGGTTGAATGCGGTCTTGGAGTTAAAACCTACTTCGTAAGCAATGCTCAGCAGGGTGTAGTTTTTGAACTTGGGGTTGTCGACCCGCTTCTTGAAATCGTCTATCCGGTAGGAATTGATGAAGTCGAAAAAGTTTTTTTCAAACCCGTCGTTGATCACCCTCGAAAGGGTGTGCTGGGACATTTTCAGTTTGCCGGCAAGTTCGCTCAGGCTTAGCTTCGGATTGGTGTAAGGTTTGTCCTTCGCCATATAATCTTCCACCTGCCGTTTCAGGCCGGTAATGTCTTCAATCTGCTCTACCCGCTTACCGGCGGAACCTTCCGGTACCTCGTGTTCGTCGGCCTCTGCCGCCTCTTCGAAAAGCGACTGGGGCTGCGAGGATAATTTGAAGATTTCCGGCTGGTAAATGGCAAAGAAGCCTACAAAATAGGTGATTGTAGAAAACGCGAGCCAGATGGCGTCCACACTTCCCTCGACGATCTGCGTGACGTCGAAGCCAAAACCATAGCCCAGTCCGAGCATTAGAAACAGGAAATACCACAACCCGAGGCAAAGCCCCTGGATGAAGATAACGGTGTTCAGGTAGTGCAGGTTTTGTTCGTAGGAGAAATGGCTCTGATATTGCTCCCTGTAAAACCGGAATGTTTTCCGGAAAAGGAACCAGAAATAGGTGTTCCAGCCTAGCGCAAGCAAGCCCGTGCCCAGAAACACCCCGAAAAGCCTCGCGTCGCGGACGAGGAATTGTAAATGCAGCTCCCGGTCGCTGATCAGGAAGAACGGCAGGTAAACGAAGCATTGCAGCAGTACCGGCAAAAAGAGCACAAACCGCCTGAAAGGCTTTTCGGAATGGTTGAAAAGCAGTTTTTGCAGGTAAATATGAAATGCCGGCATGTACAAAAACAGTATGAAATCCGGCAGGAGCAATATCTTCCCGAACGCCTGCGAAGCCTCGCGGTAGCCGCCGATTGTCCGCAGCAGGATCATCAGCGACGCCACGGCGATCGAGATCACCAGCCACCGGTTCGCCGCGCGGTTGTAGTTCTGCATCGAAGGGATCGCGATGATCAGCAGAATGCCCTGAAATACGGCAAAGAGCAGCAGCAGGTCGTACAGCGAATAAAAATGGAACGAAGCGGAAAGATCTTCCCAGCCGTCTATTTCCACATTAATGGACGTATGATCGACTTTTGAATCACGATATATCCGCCTGTTGGGAAGTGCCTTGCCGCTTTGCCGCCCTTCGATCGATTCCCAGCTGCCGCGCGTGAACTTGTATTCGACCGGGTCTTTGTCGGTGTAAATGGTGGTCCGGTACGTGCCATCTACATTTTTATAGACCCTGTAAAGCGGGTTGGCCGGCTCCCAGTCATTGAAATTCCCCGAAATAAAGATCTGTGCGTCGTGCGGCGTGTTTTTGGGAAGACTATTGATGATAAATGTATAGACTATCTTTTTCTCCCACCCCCGGATCGCAATCCGGACGAGGTGCTTGTCGGTCTGCTTCGCCGCATCGTAAATGCGGTCCGGCATAGGGCTTCCTGCCGAATCCCCTTCGACCATCGTCCAGTTACCCTGCGTGATTTTGTATCCAAACTTCGGGGGCACGGCGGCAATATCGAGGTAGTACCTGCCTGTGGAGTCTTTCCTGAACTTATAATCGGGGTCGCCGGGACTCCAATTGTTCAAGTCCGAGGCCAGAAAGAGCGACGAGCCAGGAGAGATAAGCGCCGGGACCTCCACAATTTCAATCCTCAACTGGGCAAAAACCGCACCCGAAACCAACGCCAGCACAATGGCTAATAGAACCTTATACATTCATGAATCATTTCTGCGCCGCAATATACGTTGCTGCCGTTTCATCCAAAAGCGCAAATGCGGTGGAGCCGTCACGGACACCGGCCGCAAACGATTTTATTAATTCAGTTTACCATAAAATAGTCCATCATATTCATAAGATGAACTATTTTGTTTTGCCGCGGACATCTTCAATTTTGGGACATAATTCGGCACTTTTTGAAGATTTTGTAAAACATTAGTAATGAATAGAATTCCTTCCCTTTTCAGAACGGCGCCGCTGGCGGCATTGCTGGCCCTGAGCCTGCTCCTGAACCCTTTTTCGTCTTTGGGGCAAAATTCTCAAAAAGAGACGATCCGCATCGGGACACGCGATAATTCTCTGGTGTTAGGTGTTGATAATCAGGGTAATTTAAAGCAAATGTATTTCGGTAAAAGAATGGACGATTCTTTGCCCGAAGTTGCGGTGCAGCAAGCTCCGGCTGCATTTCCTGCTTATGGTACCCATGTTTCTGATGCCGCGCTGCGCATTACGCACGCGGACGGAAATCTCACCACCCGCCTCGTGTACGAGCGCAGCAGCGTCACGAAAATCGATGCGAATGTGACGCAGACGACGGTTTTTCTCAAAGATGCCTACTACCCGTTGCAAGTCCGGCTTTGTTACAAAGCTTATCACGAGCAGAATATCATCGAGCAATGGATGGAGCTGGAACACAAGGAGAAAACGCCGGTTACGCTCCACAACTTTGCATCGGCAAGCTTCGCATTCCAGTCGCCCGCGCCCCATCTCAACTATTTTTATGGTGACTGGGCCAAGGAGTTCAATGCGGTGGAAACAGCGCTCACAGAAGGCACGAAAGTGCTGGATTCCAAACTCGGCGTGCGCACCGACCAGATGACGAACCCGTCGTTTCTGCTTGCACTCAATGGCAAAATGGACGAAGACCATGGCGACGTGTTCGCCGGGGCACTGGCCTGGCCCGGCAACTGGCAATTCCGCTTTGAAATGGATTACCAGAAGCGTTTGCAGGTGACCACGGGCATGAACCCGTTCGCATCGCAGTACCAGCTGGTACCGAACACCGTTTTCAAAACCCCCGCGTTCCTGTTTACATTCAGCGCCGATGGTAGCGGCGAGGTAACCCGCCGTTTTCACAGATGGGCGCGGAAATATGGTATTAAAGATGGTTACGCGTCCCGCGACATCCTGCTCAACAACTGGGAAGCCACCTATTTCGATTTCGACGAAGCCAAACTCACTACCATTATTAAGGACGCTGCGAGCATGGGTTTCGAGCTGTTTTTGCTCGACGACGGCTGGTTCGGCAATAAATACCCGCGTAACAACGACAATTCAGGTCTGGGCGATTGGGCAGTGAATACTAAAAAGCTCCCGCACGGCATTCCGTACCTGATCGGGCAATGCAGGCAGCATAACCTCAAATTCGGGTTGTGGGTAGAACCTGAAATGGTGAACCCCAAAAGCGAACTCTACGAAAAACACCCCGAATGGGTTCTCACTGCGCCTCACCGCGAAATCGACCTGCAACGTAACCAGCTTATCCTCGACCTGACAAACCCGGCTGTGCAGGATT
>CAMLNK010000593.1 GCA_946481035.1 uncultured Dyadobacter sp.
TCTTCGAAGGCGGTCCCGGGTGGGATATCGCCGAGGATGTCGCCAAACTCGGGATCATAAATGGTCAGGCAATCAGGGCATTGGTGCGCCATCTTCACCGATTTGACAGCCGTTTTGGCTTCGTCGGGTTCGGACAGCATAGTTTTCAGAGTATCCCTCGATCGCTGATTGTTAAACCGCCTGCAAAGACGTTCCAGCTGGGCAGGCAAATGTATTTTGAACAAACCCCTTTCAAACGGCACCAATGCGCGGCTGTTGGGGTTGAAATTTTCGGTATAATAAAGATCGTAAACGCTGAACAGCGGCAGTTGTCCGATTTTCAGCAGCGGACGTTTCCGGATGAGCACAGAGCCGAAAACTTCGGATTTCGGGCGGGTCTGAATGCCAAAGCAGAGTCCGAAAGTGCGGGTATCGTTTTTGGAAAAATACCGGATCAGGTCGTTTTTAAGTTCGGCACCGTCGCCATTGTGGTCCTCGGTTTGCCAGGCGAGCTCGTTGGCGGCGTGGCGGACGTTGATATTATGTTTTCCCAGGATATTGCTCCACGCTTCGCGGTATTGGTCTTCAATTCCTTTGATAACCAGTGATTTCCAGGGCGTCGAGCAGATTTCACCGACCCGCGTATGAAGGCATAATGTGCACACATCGAGCAGGAATTCGATCGTAAACTCCTCATCGCGCCGGTAGAGGCCAAGCCAGGTGCGCGATTCGTAGCGGTTGAAACCTTCGTAGTAGGGTAGGGAGAAAGAAGGTAGTTCGAGCTCTTGCTGCGACGGCAGGAAAACATAGCGTATACGGTCGGCCACAGCCGCTTTCAAGGCGTTTTCCTCATTCAATCCTTCGTCCAGCATGCATTCCTCGACCACTTTCGACAGGCGCCCGATCTCATTGGTATAAATTAGTCTGTCCCATTTGAAAACCGTGTTGGTTTGCTTCAAACGCACATACAGATACCAGAAATGCGGCTCAGGCGAGGAAATAAAATTGAGATTACCTGTAAAAAACGGTGTAAAACTCTGGTTTGAATCCGAGACATTGATCTTCAAGCCGGGCTTCCAGCTGGGCTCAAAATCAAAACTATCGAGTACGGAATGGTACTCGCTCGCATTGAGCCATTGCCCGGTCCTGAAAACCTCTTCACCACAGTAAGAACTTACAATATTGGGCCGGCGGTCGGTATTGACCTCGTAAAAAATGCCCAGTTTTTTGAAATCACTTTCCAGGAACCGCATATCCTCGTAATGCACGGTCATCAGCAGCTGCTGCCGCGATCCGAACCGGACCTTGCGGACGTTCGCATTCCACGCCGCCGAAAGAATGTCTTTCAGGTACCCCGGCGAAGCAATCCCGCCCGGCAGGTTGATTTTTATGTGGTAGTAGTCGCGCATGGTGTTACGGTTTTGTCGTCAGAAGTGGTCAGGTATTGTCAAGTGTGGTCAGGTGTGGTCAGGTATTGTCAAGTGTGGTCAGGGGTGGTCAAGTATTGTCAAGTATTGTCAGGCGTGGTCAGGTATTGTCAAGTGTGGTCAGGTATTGTCAGGTATTGTCAGGTGTAGTCAGGATTTGTTACTGTTGTCAAGTATGGGTTTTAAATCAGGTAAGAACGATCATTTGACTATTCGTGACCATTCATGACCATTCATGACCATTCCTGACTATTCCTGACTATTCATGACTATTCATGACCACTCATGACAACACCTGACCATTCCTGACCATTCCTGACCTAATTTCAATTCGGTACCAAATTCGCTTCCAACGCCTTTTCAAGTATCGACCTCACCTCGGGCCGACACGAGCCGCAGCCGGTACCGGCGCCGGTGGTCTGGCAAAGCTTTTGGAAATCGCCGCAGCCGCCGGCAATGGCTTTTTCGAGGTTACCCTGGCCTACATTGTTGCAAGAGCATACCAGTTTGCCCATCATCGGTTCAACCTGCTGGCTTGCGCGCAGGAGTTGGAGGCGCTTTTCGGAAAGCTCCACACCGTTGGCGATCAAATCGCGGAATTCGAGGAATTCGTTCTTGTCGCCGATCAGGATCGCACCCACCAGCTTGTCGCGGTGCACGATACATTTTTTATAGTAACGTTTTGATTTGTCGATAAATACGATTTGCTCGTAAGCTGGGTCGTTGGCCGGAGCATCGGTCATGCCGATACTGCAGAGCTGCAAGCCTTCCATTTTCAGGATGTTCATCGACGTGCTGCCTTTGTAGGGTTGTGAAATGTCGCCCGCGAGGTAGTTGGCAATCACCTCGGCCTGCTGTTCGGCGGCGAGCGTAATGCCCCACATCTGGCCGTTCCATTCCGCGATTTCCCCTGCCGAGTAAATATCGGGGTCGGAGGTTTGCATATAATCGTTCACCACCACGCCGCGCTTGCATTCGAGGCCGGCTTCCTGGGCGAGTTCAATGGTCGGAACGGTACCAATCGCCAGCACAACCACCTGGCAATCGATCTTCCGCCCCGATCTTAGCCTGATTCCTTCCACGGTATCCGATCCGGTGAAGGTGGCCACTTCATCATTGAAATAACTTTCTATCCCTCTGTCGAGCAGCTCCTGGTAGAGCAGTTCGCTGGCGAGTGGGTCGAGCTGGCGCTCCATAAAACGGCCGCTGCGCTGGATTACGGTCACTTTTACGTCCATTTCGCGGAACGAAGCTGCCAGTTCCAGCCCCAGGATACCCCCGCCAACGATGACCGCGTGCGGCTCGGGCTGTTTCAAAAACGGCAGGAGCGAATCCGCATCGAGCCGGGAGCGCATATTGAATATGCCGGGCAGATTGGGCACTCCCTTTGGCATAAACGCCTTGCTGCCCATGCCCATAATAAGCTTGTCGTAGTGGTGTTCAAATCCATTGCTATCGATCACGGTTTTGTGTTTCCGGTCGATATGCATGATACTCACACCTTTATGTACGGTAATGCGGTTTTCGGCAAACTGGTCTTCACGAAGCTTCACGAGCTGTTCCCAGGTTTGGGTACCGCTGATATAGTCCGGCAGCATTACCCGGTTGTAGAACGGGTATATTTCTTTGGAAAAGACATGAATTTCATCGTCCGCATTCAGCTGGCGGTAGGCATTGATAAAACCCAGTCCGGCTGATCCGGCGCCGATGATGATAATTTTTTCAAATGGTTTTTGGTATAAAGTCGCCTGAACCGCCGAGAACTTGAAATCGGGTTCTTTGGATTTCGGGTCGACCAGGGAATTGGTGAGATTATTGGCGCGTACCAGATTGCTTCCTAATATTTTGCCCCAATGCATCGGGAGGAAGCAAAGGCCCTTGCGCACGTCGGTCGTAATTTGCGCCTTTACGCGCACTTCGCCCCGACGACTGCTTACCGTCACCAGGCTGCCTTCCAGAATGCCGCGCTCGCTCGCGTCTTCCGGGTGTATCTGCAAGAACGGTTGGGGAATGTGTTTGTTTAGTTTTGCAACGCGGCCCGTTTTGGTCATCGTGTGCCATTGGTCACGAATCCTTCCGTTGGTTAAAACCAACGGGAATTGACTGTCTGTTGACTCCGAGTGGTTTTCGTCGGGGAGGGCATGGATTTGGGCTCTTTTATTTTTGGTATAGAATTGATGATCAGTGAAAAGGCGCTTGGTGCCCGGTTGGCGCACGTCAGCTGATCGCTCGCCGTCCAGCGACGATAGGGGCCATTGAACGCTGCGTTTTTCTTTGAGCAGTTTGTGGCTTACGCCGGTCACGTCGATCGTCGTTCCCTTGGTTACTTTCACGTATTCGTCGTAAACCTCGGAAGTGTTTTTGTAGTTAAATGCCTCTTCAAAACCCATTTTCTGCGCGAAACGCCAGAGGATTTCGGAGTCGGGCAGGGCTTCCCCGGGTGCGTCGAGCACTTTGGGAAGGTAGGTAATGCGGCGTTCCGCATTAGTCATGCTGCCGTCTTTTTCAAGCCACGCTGCTGCCGGCAGTACCACATCGGCGAAATGCACGGTGTCGGCCCGGTTGGAAACGTCCTGAACTACCACGAAACGCGATTTCTTCAGTGCGCTTTCCACGGTATTCATGTCCGGCATGCTTACCAACGGGTTGGTATTGATGATCCAGATCGCTTT
>CAMLNK010000594.1 GCA_946481035.1 uncultured Dyadobacter sp.
AACCTCCCCGAAAGATCATAAACCATCACCTGCTCAACCGCTTCGCCCGACCTTACATGCACCTGCCGTGCGGCGTCCGCCCATACGGTGACCGAATGCTCCGGATTGGCGAACCGCACGGCTGCAACGCGGGAATGCTCGGTGGTGCCGTTGAAATCGGTCTGGCGCAGGCGGTAGTAGCTCAGGCCCGGCGCAGGTTTTTCGTCGCGGAATGAATAATCTTTTACAACGGATGTGGTCGCATTGCCATCCACGAAGCCGATATCCTGCCAGTTGAATGCATCGGTGCTGCGCTCGATGTAGAAACCCGCATTGTCGGTTTCGGAAGTGGTGCGCCATTCGAGTCTTATGATCGCATTTTCGGAGCGCGCATTAAACGATACGAGCGTGACGGGCATCGGATCGTCGAAATGCAATTTCACGGCATTCGATTCATAAAGTACCTTCCACCCGGGCGCCAGGCCGGTTACCGAGCTGAATGTGCCCGATATGGATGTGGCACTGACGATCGTGATCTCGTCCCCGATGGCCGGCGTGTAGTTAATTGTTACCGCCAGCGTACCACCCAGCGTAGCCAGACCCGTAACGGCCACCTGGTCATAGTCGGCACCCGCCGCGCTGACGCCATTCACTTCGATATCCAGAATGCTGTTGGTAAAATTGTGGCTGTCGTTGAATGTCAGCTTACCTGGCGAATAACCTGGTGATAATGTACCTCCATTGCTGGTGAGCGACAGCGGATTGATGCTACCCGTCCCCTTGAAAACGCCGCCCGCGTTGTTGTTGAACGAGCCGCCCTGGCGTGTCAGCAGAAGTGTTACTTTACCTGGCCCTCCGATTTTCACGGTTCCCGCATTTTCAAAAACGCCCTCCGAGCGGATACCATCGTGCGACCATTCGAGGTTCACGGTACCACCTGTATTGTTCAGGAACGTCGCCTGGTTACGGATACCAAAGTCGCCGGTATAATTGATCGCACCCGTGGTGATGTTTCCGGCATTGGTGAACGTGTTCTGAAAATTCCGGATCGCGGCGATCGTCGATCCGTCGATGCGGATATCGCCGTTGGCATCATTAATAAAGGGCGCTTCATTGAAAATACCATTGATCCCGGGTGAAGCATTGGCACCGATCGTCAGTTTGGCGTCGTTGGTGAACGTACCTGCCGAATGGTAGAGTCCCGTATCCGTCGAACGGTCGATGCGGATATGCCCGGCGCCGCCGTTGTGGAATGTCGAGCGGTTCACCAAGCCGTAAGTACCTACGCTTTCGGTGCCACCAATTGTGATTTCCGCCTCGTTGATGAAGGTACCGAACGGCGTTTTCAACGCGATGCCGGTGGTGCGGTCGATCGTGATTTTGCCGGCGCCGGTATTGGTAAATATCGCCTGATTTTCGAGGCCATCGGCCCCTACCGCCACCTTTGAGCCTATTTTCAGATTTCCGGCGTTGGTAAACGTCGCGCCCGGGGCCGGAGCGGCAGCATTTGTTTGCAATAGGCCTGCCATGGAAGAATGATCGATGAGGATATTGGCTCCGGCATTGTTTTTAAAGTCCCCTGTATTTCTAAGACCATATTGACCAACGACATTGCTGTTCCCAATGTTAATATCGCCGTCGTTCGTAAAAATACCGGCGATGTGGTATAGTGCAACTTCGGATGTACCATTGATCCGGATATCCCCTCCCGCCTGGTTATTAAATGCCGCGCGGCTCTCGATCCCGGTATTTCCCCCGGAGACACTGGCACCGATGATGATTTCCGAAGTATTGTTGAACGTTCCGGCCGCTTGATAAAGCGACGATCCCGTCGCCCTGCCTATCCAGAGGCGTGCGGTTCCCTCATGCTCGAATACGCCCTCATTCACGAGCCCGTGCGTGCCGGTGCTGGCATTCACACCGATCGTTACATCCGCTGCGTTGGTGAATGTGCCCGCCTCATTGTACAAGCCGATATCGGTTGTCCGGTCTATTTTAATGTCCCCTCCCAGGTTGTTGTTAAACCTGGCAAGATTACGAATCCCCACGGTACCCGCATCAGCCGTGACCCCGATGTTGATGGCCGCGGCATTGTTGAAGGTCGCGTGTATAGATTTGGATTCGTCGGCATTGTTGACCAAAGCCCTTAATGTAGTGTTGCTGATCAGGATCTGACCGCCTGCATTGTTATTAAACAGGTCGTCGTTCCAGATACCGTGCAGGCCTACGGACACATTTTGTCCGATGGTCAGTTGATGGGCATTCGTAAATGTGCCCGAAGCATTGTACAATGCAGTGTTAGCCGAGCCGTCGATCCGCACGATGCCGCCCGCGTTGTTATTGAATGTTTTTTGATTAATAATCCCAAAATCTCCTGCATTAGTCGTACCCGCAACGAGCGTACCATTATTGTCAATTTTCCCTTCATTGTTAATGCCAGCCGTAAAAGCGAACGGTGAGGTGTAGGCTGCATTAGCGCTGATCGTCAGCACGGCTCCCGAGCTGATCGTCAGCCAGGCATCGGACGCTACCAGCAACGAGCGTGCAGCCGCATTCACACTGCTTCCAATGGTCGGACTTATCCCAACAGCCGGAATCCGCACGTCGTCGTCCCCGTCCGGCACCCCGGCCGACCAGTTCGCCGGATTACTCCAATCGGAGTCTGTGCTGCCATTCCATTGCGTCTGCGCGAATGCATTCGCGGCAAGCAGGATTAGTAAAAGGTTTAGTATGATTGATTTCATTGTTGTTGATTTATAATGACTGACCGCCGACGGCTGACGGCCGACCGCCGATCGGCAAAAAGCATCGGCGGTCGGCCGTCTGTCGTCGGCGGTCAAAAAACTCACTTCCCCGGCTGCTCCACATACCGCAGATACGGCTTCACCGTCTTCCAGCCTTGTGGGTATTTCTCCTTCGCTTCGGCATCGGACACTGCGGGGACGATGATCACCTCATCGCCATTCTGCCAGTTTACAGGCGTTGCTACCTTATGCTGGGCGGTGAGCTGCATGGAGTCCAGGACGCGGAGGATTTCGTGAAAATTACGTCCGGTGGTCATCGGATACGTGAGGTTCAGCTTGATCTTCTTATCGGGGCCTACGATGAATACCGAGCGGACCGTCTGATTGGTAGCGGCGGTGCGGCCTTCGGAAGTACCCGGCTCTTCGGCGGGAAGCATATCGTACAGCTTGGCGATGGCCAGATTAGGATCCCCGATCATCGGGTAGTTCACGGCGTGGCCTTGCGTTTCCTCGATATCCTTCTCCCATTTCAAATGGCTATCGACGGGGTCGACGCTCAGGCCGATCACCTTGCAATTGCGCTGCGCGAACTCGGGCGCGAGCCTGGCCATGTACCCGAGCTCGGTCGTACACACGGGCGTGAAGTCTTTGGGGTGTGAAAAAAGAATGGCCCAGCCGTCCCCGATCCACTCGTGGAAGCTGATAGATCCCTGGGTAGTATCCGCCTGGAAATCGGGTGCGATGTCATTGATTCTTAAACTCATGGTATTGAGCAGTTAAAAGGTTAATAGATAATGGTGATCATACATGGAAATGCAGGTCGCCCGTCAGAAAAGCGTGTAGCGTTTCTTGCACGTTTCGCATTCATAGCATTCGGGTTTGAGCTTTCCCAGCGAGACAATCTTCGCCAGGCGACCGGCAAAACTCAGCCGCGACGAAACGACCAGGTTCCCGCCGCAAACCGGGCAGCGGATCCCCAGAACGGTCCGTTTGACGATAATTTTGTCCAGATCAAGCAAGCCCATAGCATTGTCAAAAGTGCCTTCAATGCGCTACAAGGGCAAAAAAAAGGGACGAATGTCCGCATGGTGGGATGAATGTGGCGAGGTTTGGGAAAAGGAGCCTGCGGCTCCGACAGCCGACAGCCGACGGCCGATCGCAGTGTTGGGGATGACTTAGATCGTTAGATAATTGATCACAGGCCGATGATCATTATAAATAGAGCTAAACGCAACCTGCCTATTTATTTGACAAACAAAACCAATAGCCGGCGGTCGGCCAGCGACGGTCAAGACTCAAACACCCATGTCGTACAAATTTGAAAAACTGGAAATATGGAGGTTAGCAATTGAA
>CAMLNK010000595.1 GCA_946481035.1 uncultured Dyadobacter sp.
ATGCAAAAGTACTTTTTGGCGGCAAACAACTAAGTCCTTTTGAGGTAATCCCACAACAACGTGCGGTGCCCTGCAAACAACGCACATTGGGAAAGTACAATTCAATTCCATTAATCGATTTGTAGATGAACAGACAATTCTACCTTCCTCGGCCTGGAAACATATTCGGGCCGCTAATGGGACTCGTGTTCCTATTTATTGTCCATTGCCAGGCTGTGTTGGCCCAGTCATCGGTGCACGGAAATGTGGCCGACGGAAAAGGAGAAGCCCTGCTCGGCGTCAGTGTAAAAGTGAAAGGGGCCAGCCAGGGCACGGTCACGGATGGTTCGGGAAGTTATCAGCTTTCGAACCTGGCCCCGTCCGCAACGCTCGTATTCAGCTTTATTGGTTTTCTACCCAAGGAGGTAGCGGTTGGTTCACAGACGGTCATCGATGTAACGCTCACGGAAAGTCCGGCCAACCTGGATGAAGTGATTGTCACCGGCGTGTTCGACAAGCGCAGCCGGATGGAGTCCTCCGTAGCGATATCGGTGCTTCCTTCCAAGCTCATTCAATTACAGGCACCCCTTAGCGCCGCCGATTTGTTGCGCAATGTGCCGGGCGTGTATGTCAACTCGTCGCTGGGTGAAATACGGAATACGGTCAGTTCAAGGGGAGTAAATGTAGGCGGGAACGACGTTTCCAATGGCTACTACTACGTTTCGATGCAGGAGGACGGCCTGCCAGTAACGAATGCAACTTACGGGAATTACGGCCCGGATTTCTTTCTGCGGCCCGACCTCACCCTGGGCAAACTGGAAGCCGTTCGGGGCGGCACGGCGTCGATCCTGGGCAACAATGCCCCGGGCGGTATCTTCAACTATGTCTCCAAAACGGGCGGGCAGGCATTCGAGGCACAGGCCCGGGCCAAGTTCGGGCTCGAAGGCAATGGCCGCAACCCGTACTACCGGGCCGATGCTAACATCGGCGGCCCCATCACGAAGGACAAGACGCTCACTTTTAACGTGGGCGGGTTTTGGCGACAGAATAATGGCGCCCGCTATCCCGGATATCCGATGAACAACGGCGGGCAGGTGAAAGCGAATGTGCTGAAACACTTCAAAAATGGTTCGTTGAAACTGTATGCCAAATACCTGAATGACCACAATTCCTGGTTCGAACAATTACCGACAGTTGATTTCAAAAATCCTCGTCTGGCACCTGGCGTAAAGCAAACCAACTCGGTATTGATCCCTCCGGTTTCGGCCGAATACACTATCAACGACACCGGTGAGCGCGGCACCTTCGATTCGCGCGACAAAATCCACTCGAAAGACCTGGCGATCGGGGTAAATTTCGACAATAATTTCGGTAAGGGATGGACGCTCGACAACAAGATCCGCTACGCCTACAAAACATCCTTTTGGAACACCACATCGATTCCCTATCCGTTTGCAGTTGATAATGTGACTTTTTATGGGGTAAATAGCCTTGCCGGTAAACTCGGCACCTATTCGTTCCGGGACCTGGCCACCGGCACCGAACTGGCCAATGTCACGCAGGGCATCAATTTCGTCAACGGGGCGCCAGCCGGACTTAAATTTACCGTTAACAGCAGCAACCTACCCGGGGAGCAAATCCAGAAAAACTCCCTGACATTTAACCCTCTGATCGTATTTGATAATCGGGTGAAGGAAACCATCGACCAGCTCACGCTGACCAAGCGGCTTAGCCACATGAGTTTTACGGGCGGCTTGTACTACGCACATGCGGATGTAAAGCGGCTCAACCCGAACGGCGTCGGCAGCATGTTCGGGCTGATGGTGAGTCCGCGTCCCCAACCAACAGCCATCGTTTATACCGACATGCAGGGAAAGGTGTACCAGGTAACCAATCCTGACGGCATAACGGGTGGCTCGGGCCGAAGCGTTGCGACCAACATCTTTAACCTCACGCAAAATCAACTGGCAGGGTTCTTCGGCCACACCTGGGAAATGTCCGATAAACTGAACTTTGATTGGGGTATCCGTTTCGAACGTATAAGGGTGAGAGGTAGCAATCAGATCGCTTCCGCAACGACTTCCGCCGACGGCGGAACGGACAAGAATGCCCTTACCTTATACGACAACATGGGCGGGGCCGTATCTTCGACGCTGACGTACGACAAAACGGTTAGAACGATTTCCTATTCGGCGGGCCTGAATTACAAGTTCAATGATCAGCTGGCCGTCTACGCCCGGTACTCGCAAGGCCGCAAGGCACCTGATCTTGGGATTTACCTGAATGTCCAGTCTTCGGTGAATGCGGATTATCTCAATCCGATTGCCCAAAGCATGCAGCAATATGAGGTGGGTTTCAAAGCTAAAAAGGACCGGTTTTCACTTTTCGTAACGCCGTTTTACAGCTTATTGGGTAAAGTCCCGCAGCAGGCCCTCGGCCAGGAATCGGCCGAGCTGACTTCCACTTATACGACTGCCGTTCTTTACAACAAGTTTAAAACTATGGGGGTTGAAATTGAAGGTACATACAACCTGAACAAGCAACTGAGCGTCCGGGCTGTGGCAACGTTCCAAAAATCGACGGCTGTCGATTTCAATACCTGGGTACTGAATGGTAATGGCAAGGCAGACGACCAAATTCAGAGCTATTCGGGCAATGAAACCGACTATTCGCCCCGCCAGATCCTGCGCGTTTCGCCTGCCTACACTTCGGATAAAGTGTACGGCTCGATTGACTGGTCGTACATGGGCAGGCGGGCAGGTAATGTTGCGAACGTGTTTTACCTCCCCGGCTTTGACCAGACCAACGTGAACCTGGGTTACAACATTTCGAGCAGATTGCAGATACAGGCCAATGTCAACAATGTATTCAATCAAAATGGTATTATGGGCTGGTCGGCGCCGGGCGGGTTCCCGGCTTCGCTGAACACCCAGGGCTTTACCAAGGCCCAGATGGAGGGCAATCCCAATGCCGTGTTCTATACATTGAGCCTGCCACCCAGGTCGTATTTCTTAACGGCAACTTATACTTTCTAAGCTAACACCCTTTATACCCGGATTGTAGATCAGCGCCCGGAAATGGCGCTGATCTACAATCCGCCCCACGATCAAGTCTTCAATCAAATCAAATGTTACAATGAAAAAGTCAAATTACCTGATGTGGATTTGCTGTGTGGCTTGCCTGCTGCATTCACCTGTCTTCATCTTCGGACAAAAAGCCCCGGCCAATCAGACAAATTACGCGCTTACGCCTAAGCTCCCGCCCCCGCCCAAGCCCGAACCTTTCAAAGTTTCGACCATCCCGCTCCCTGAGAGCGTTCTAGACGCAGTTTTGGTCAACTATTTGCCCGACGCCAAGCACCTGATTATGGAAGTGACGATAGCCGGGGCGAAAAAATCGAACCTTGCTGTTATGAAAGACGACGGCACAGGTTTCAAATGCCTTACCTGTGATCTTCCCGAGAATATTGGCGGGGAAATGCCCGTGCCCCTCCCTGATGGAAAACGCGTTTACACACCCACCGGCATTCTGGAATGCAGCCCCTCCATCCTGGATTGCAAGCAAGCCCGTATCCTCCCCCTGGTGTACCCTACGGTTCCGGGAGGCAAAACCATCGCCCGCATTGCCAGCAACATGTCACAAGACGGCGTTCACGTGGCGTACACCCTTCTGGTAGCCAGGCCTCTCCCAAGTGCGCTAGTACTTGTGAGTGAATTAACCCGTGTCTCGGATGACAAAGGAGAGCGTTACGAACTTGCCAAAACAAAGGTAATTTCAGGAGATAAGGCAGCTCTACCGGGCGCACCGGATTTCCGGCCGTTCTTTTTCGGAGGAGGCGAGGTGAAGAGCTTCACCGGGATGGGGAAATACCTGACAACCATCAGCGCATTTGAAGCGGGCAACTTCGACATTGCCAAAATCGACCTGACCACTGGCGATGTATCCCGGTTTACCAGGCATTTCAGCTATGACGAAGGTGTGTATCCTTCACCGGATGGAAAATGGCTCATTTTCCAGTCGCACCGGCACACGACCCGGATGGATGCATTCAGCCTGATCCCCCGGCCGCTAATTGTCAATAACGCT
>CAMLNK010000596.1 GCA_946481035.1 uncultured Dyadobacter sp.
GAAGTCCATTCCAGCCGAATAATCCAAAACAGCCGTTATGGAATCGAGCATGTCAGAAAACAAAATACTGGAATGTCTATCAGACATACAGAAGATCTTTTTCGATATAGGGTAGCATATTTGGTTTTACTCCTTTTTTGCTCACCAAATCAACCTTATGGTTCAATATCTCTTCCAGCTCAATTGCAAGGTCGATAAACTCGAAACCGACTGGACTCGCAAACTCTACCAAAATATCAATATCACTTTCTTTCCCGGCCTCGTTCCGCGCATACGAGCCAAAAAGTCCCATTGATTTCAACGGATACTTCTCAAAAAGTCGCTGTTTCGATCTTTCCAATGTCGAAAGGATACCCTTTGCTTCCATATTAAATTGATCTGTTTCCTTATAAAAATATCCATTTTTCGATACTATACCAATCACCCCTGCCGCTTCGGTGTAGTCCCGTACTTCTCTTTGTAAGTCTTGATGAAATGCGAAACGCTCTCGTAGCCGATCTCAGTACTGATCTCTGAAACGTTCTTAGTACTATTCCTAAGTAGAAAATCCGCATAATCCAGCCGCTTGTTTTTCAGCCACAATGCGGGTGAAGTATTGAATTCATCCTGAAAATCGCGTTTGAATGCCGAAAGGCTCCGGCCGGAAAGGCGCGCCAACTCATTCAACGTGAGTGGCTTCAAGTAGTAGCTGTTCATTAAAAACGAAAGATCGACCTTTTCGCCTTTATAAAGACTATATAAAATACCTCGCAGCTGGTTTGAGTTATCCAGCTCCATCAAATGCAGCAGCAGCTCCTGGAATTTCAGCCTGAGAAAGTGATTCTTCAACTCGGTCCGCGAACGGAAATAGGGGAATACCGACTGGATGAACTTCTCAAAATTGTCATCCGACTTCAAAAGCAAAATCGGGTATTCGACAGTCTCAGCATCCTTTTGTGCATCAAAAAGCTCCGGGTGCAGGCCTACGAATTCTTTCAACAGTTTCTCATCAAAGAAAAAAACCAGGCTTTTATAGGCTTCGTGAATGGACTCCGACATTAAGTAAAAACCCCTCTGAATGAACAGAATATCCCCCTTCTCCACATGCACTTCCTGCGTAGGGCTTGTAAATTTCTTTTCGCCTTCCAGCACTACAATCACCGCGTGTTCTTCGAAAAACACATCGTATTTGGAAGGGTATACCTCATTGCGATAGGCCACGAAAGTCATGTCCTGAATTTTCAGGGACTCGAATTCCTGGGAGCTTATGTCGGATGGTACGCGGAGCATTTTTGGAGGCGGCTATTTTCGGCTTTTCAAGAGGTTGTTCAGATTCAGGTAGTAGTTCAAACTGATGCGCGGGCGGTTAAAAAACGTAACTTCATCTGAAACCAATGTTGATAAATTCGCGAAATGTGAGACTTCGAGGCTGAACTGTCTCCGGAAAGAAATACCAACATGCGGCCCCAGAATGGAAGTTCGCCAGCTATCCAGGGGAAAGCTGTACTCGAAACCGATATTAGGCCGGAAATTGCCGGAACCGATGTAAGTTCCCGCACCAATCTCTAACGTGTTTAGACTGATTTTTTCATCCGGAACATAGTTGTAGACCTTATTTACAGAAACACCCGGCATGGTCGCAAACAGTATTTTGAAATACCTGTTGTGAAATCTTCTCGGCAGGTTGATACGCACCCCCACGCCGAAAGTAGGTGTCGTCCCGAGGTTAAGATCGGTTTCTTCCCACCCCTCGATACCGCCCATCACAAATGCATCTATCTCCATTTCGGATTCGGCCGCGACACCTTTGTTCTGCTTTTCCGAGGTAGTTATTCCATTGTACCGGTCGACATAACGCTTCAATTCTTTTGCAGTATAGCCCCGAACAGGTCCATTATCGGCACCGTCGGCGAGCAATACCGGTAGTTGGCGCACATACTCGTCGTATTGAATCAGGTATTTTTTCCCGCCGGCGAGCCTGTAAAATGGATAATTGAACAGCTCCTTCAACTTTCCGCCCTTTTCCAGAAAGAAATGCGACTGCTCGGCCAGGTCCAGGTATTCCAGCAAAGTCGCCTTCGGGCCTGAGGTTACCTGTCTTAGATAAACGGTTACCGAGTCCTTAGCTTCGAAAGACGGCGCCAGCTCATAGGTTTTGCTCAAATCAATATACAGTATTCCAATTCTTTTACTGACGTAGCGCTCGTTAAGGGGCGCAATGTAAAACTCCGCCGCTGCGTCCGGGCCCAATTTTTCAACCACACCGTCCTTCTCTTTGGCAAAGTCGAGGGTCATCGGGCTGGTACCCCAGCCGTCGTAACGGATAAATCCCCTGACCGTATCACCTTTGGCCGAAATGATATAGCTTTCCAGCATTTTCCCCTGGCCAAAACCGCGGGAAACGGCTATCAAGGCAACCAATACGCCAATAAATAAGCAATGCGATTTTCTTCGTAAACCTGAGCTCATACAATAATACCCGTCTGATTTTAGACCATAAACTGAAACAAATCCGGCTGGTCATTCAAATACTCATAAACCACCCGGTTCGCATCCATTCGCTCGATCAGCGGCGCAAAATCTTCGCGGCTTTTTAATTCAATACCGACTAACGCAGGCCCTTGCTCCCGGTTAGTTTTCTTCACGTACTCAAAACGTGCAATATCATCATTCGGCCCAAGCACATTTAAAAACTCACGGAATGCGCCCGAGCGTTGCGGGAAGCGGATGATGAAATAATGCTTCAAGCCTTCGTAAAGCAATGATCGTTCTTTGATTTCCTCGGTACGGGTAATGTCGTTATTACCGCCACTGATGAGCACGACGACGTTTTTACCCTTAATATCTTCTTTAATTAAATCCAATGCAGCCACCGTCAATGCGCCCGCCGGTTCGGCGACGATCGCCTCTTCATTGTAAAGCTGCAAGATCGAGGAGCATACCTTCCCTTCCGGCACGAGCAGGATTTGATTCAAACTCTTGCTGCAAATATCAAATGTAATGTCGCCGGCACGCTTCACGGCCGCGCCATCGACGAATTTGTCGATGTTATCCAGCGTCACCACATGGCCTTCCTGCATGGATTTGTGCATGGTCGGCGAGCCTTCCGGTTCTACGCCTATGAGCTGAGTTTTTGGGGAAAGTTGTTTGAAAACGGTGGAAATGCCCGATGCCAGGCCGCCGCCGCCGATGGCCATTAACAAATAATCAATTTTGAAATCGGCATCTTTGAAAATTTCCAGACCGACGGTTCCCTGGCCTTCTATCACCTGCAAATCATCAAAAGGGTGTACGAAAACAGCATTGGTACTGTCGCGGTAAGCCATTGAAGCGTGGTAAGCGTCGTCGTAAGTATCGCCTACCAAATGTATTTCAATCCATTCCTGTCCGAAAAGCCGCACTTGCTTTACTTTTTGTGCCGGCGTAGTGGTAGGCATAAAAATGGCACCTTTCACCTGCATTTTCCGGCACGCATATGCTACGCCCTGCGCGTGGTTGCCCGCGCTCGCGCACACAACCCCACCCGCGAGGGCTTCGGGTGTGAGGCTCGCCATTTTGTTATAGGCGCCGCGGATTTTATAGGAGCGAACAGTTTGGAGATCTTCTCTTTTGAGATAAATATTGGCCCCATAATGCTCCGAAAGGTGTGCATTAAAAAATATCGGTGTGTGGTTAATCACCCCGCGCAGGCGTTCGGCGGCGAGGAATATGTTATCGAGAGTCGGAACGGAATGTGAAGTGCTCATAAATGATTCTGAAACAAAAGAGCTTTGCCAAAAGCAAAGCTCCATTTCTAATCTTTTTTATCTGTTACCCCGGACTTAAGTCCGGGGCAAAGGACTTCGGCTTTGCTTATTTGGGCCTTGCGGCCCTAGCCTCGCCTTTAATTCTGAAACAATTAGTTTCTTTCTGGGCGCAGGCCGCGTACAGTTGTACCAGCTTGCCACATTTCTGACTCGCGCAATTCTGCAAGCTCGGCTTCCAGCTTCACGCGGTAGTCAGGCTGCGAGTTGCGGGTGATCGAGATAGTAGCTTGTTCGCCGCTTTTCACAGAGTTATACAATTGCTCGAAAACAGGCTTGGT
>CAMLNK010000597.1 GCA_946481035.1 uncultured Dyadobacter sp.
AGTTTCCTTCAGGATCGCGCCGAATGCGCCTCCCGCGCCTACGAGCACGAGCGTGGTGCCGCAGTGTTCAATACCACTTTTGAAACAGGCCATCATGCGTTGCGAGGCATTTTCGGGGAACAACGAATAGCTGAAAAATATGGCCAGCAGGAACGATACCAGCGGGCTCCCGAGGAAGCTCAGCCAACGCGTGAGCTCGTCGGGGAAATGCAGGATTTTGGCAAATGAAGCCAGGGTTATGAGTAAAATGGGGAGAACGATCGGCATAAATGCCTTCCAGGCCGGTGGCAGCAAATGCGCTTCGATCATTTTCGGCTCTTCTACGGCTGCGTCCTCTACTAACTTCACATTCTTCGCATATTTCCCGGCAAACCAGGTCGACAGAAACAGGCTGGGAATGGAAACAACGAGGCCGATGAGGATGACCAAACCAATGGAATCTGGTATCCCCAAGTTACCGGCAGCGGATAATGGGCCTGGCGTCGGCGGGACTAATGTATGTGTTGCAAAAAGTCCGCCAGAGAGCGATAACGCAATGGTAGCAAGCGGCTTACCGGTTCTTTTGGCTACGATCTGATTGAGTTTGTGCAAAATAATAAACCCCGAATCACAGAAAACCGGAATGCCGACAATGCCCCCAATCACCGACATCGCAAATGCAGGCCGCTTCTCGCCGAATAGCCTTAAAATCACGTCCGCCACTTTAATGGCCGCTCCCGATTTGTCCAGGATAGCGCCTATCACACAGCCCAGGATCACCATCAGCCCGATTTTGGACATCAGTTCTCCAAAGCCTTTTCCAATGGTTTCGGCTAGTTTATCAATCGGTAAGCCAGCGAAAACACCCACACCCAACGCCGCGAGCAGCAGCCCGACGAGCGGATGCATTTTCAATACCGTGGAACTGAGGACAATAAACGCAATGGCAGCCAGTACAATAACGAATATCATGCTTACAGAAGTTTAAGCACGGCTTCATCCCCCATTACCGCATTGGCCGGGCGGGGGTGGCTGGCGTCGAAAACCGCCAAGTCTTTCTGTTCCAACACTTTTGCCGGCTCCTCGTCGATTTGTCCGTTCTTATCGGTGATGGTTTTCAAATCGAGTTTCAGATGTTTGGCCATGAAAGCGTACATCGCTTTCCGCTTGGAGGGGCCGTAATCGTGCTTTTCGTTGGCCAGGTGCGTAGCTTCGAGGTTGGCCTTTTTGTTATAAAGCGAATAGATCTTCTGCATGAACGGATATTCCACGTCCGGCGTGTTCTTGGTCCAGTCGCCGCCGTCGGAGATCATGATCATCGGGCGAGGGGCGGTTAATGCCGCTATTTCCACATTATTGGTCTGGTAGTCGCCTTTTTTGTGGATCGGCAGGCCGCTTTCACACACGCAGCCACCAAAGAAATAGGCTGATACCATCACCACCGGCACGGAAACTTTCACACGATTGTCCAATGCGGCGAGCAGGAACGTCTGCGTTCCCCCACCCGATTCGCCGGTGCAGGCCACGCGGTTCGGATCTACGCCCGGAAGAGACAGCAGGAAGTCGAGTGAGCGAATGCTGTTGATCGTCTGCAATTTCAATGCTTTCGCCATTTTGTGCTCGCATTGTTTGGCATCGCCCTGTCCTACCATGTCCCACACGAACACGATCGCGCCCATACGTGCGAGCGTCGCGCAACGCTTCTGCGTCTGCTCGCGGAAGCGCCCGTGCGGGTTCTCGCCATGCCCGTGCGGCGCGAGAATGGCGGCGTAGGATTTCTGCTGTCTGGTTGGCCGGTACAAGTTGCCAGTCACGTAAATGCCCGGCATGCTTTCGAATGCGACATTTTCGATGGTGTAGCCGTCCATTTCCCTTTTGGAATGGATAATGGGTTTCGAGGTCGGTTTCTCGGGTAATGTCTGCAAATCCATCCCGTTGCGGATCTGCTGGCGGATTTGCGCAGCGCGGGCTTCCCATTCCACTTTGGAAGTCGGGATATGTTTTTGAAGGAAATCTTTTCCTTGCTCTTCGGTAAAATAAGCGCCTTGGCAAAGTTCGGCTTGTTGGGCATTGGACGCCAAAGCAAGACCGAGTAGGCTTAAAAGAATCGTATATCTGATTTTCATAGGAATTGCTGTTTGGTCAGAAAAGCGCGGGATGGGGGTGGGATACTGTTGGCGGGAGGGGATTTTGACCGCCGACGGCTGACGGCCGACCGCCGAATGCATTAAACAACAATTATAATGAGACCGGCGGTCAGCGGTCGGCCGTCGGCGGTCAAAAGCAACGGTCACTCCCCCTCCCGCAACCCCACCGGAATTGCTACCTTCACATACTCCTTCAATATCATCGCCTCCAATTCTTCCACAAGCCCCTTGTATTCCCCATCGATCTGGAAATGCGCCGCTTTTTGAACGCATTCAATTTTTGCCTTTTCCACGGAAATCACTTTCATAATTTCAGGATTGAAATCGGTGCTGCCGGCCAGGATTTTCGCGGTTTCAATGAAATCCAGCTTCTTGGCTATCACCAGTTCGAAAAAGCCGTCGCACATATCTCCTATTGGATTAATACTCACGCCTGTACCGTACTTTTTAGCATTGGCGATAATTACTATTAATGCTTCGGTTTCAAGCACTTCGTCGCCGGTGGTGATCCGCACATCGAAGTTTTCGTGCTCGCTCAGCGTCCGCAGCATTTCGCGCGCGTAACCAAGTTTGCCGCGGGTATCGCTGTCTTCGTAGTTCTTGACCAGCAATGCATTCAACCCAATATCCGCCAAATGCAGACTGATTTCCCCATTAATTGATACTGCGTCTATTGCAGAAACCGTACCCTCAAATGCCACCTCCAACGCCTGATCAATAGAGCCGGAAAGGCCGAAATCGGCGGAAAGGCCGTTGGCGGAACCGGCCGGAATAATGCAGAGAATGGCGTCGGTACCGTGTAATGCCTGTGCAACCATGGAAATCGTACCGTCGCCGCCGGCAACGAGTACGCGCTCCGGCCTGATATTTTCTACCATTTCGCGGATGGTCTGCTGATCGTCGTCGCCGGTGGTACTGTAAATGCGCAGGTCGCAGCCCTCGGCTTCCGATTTTTCAATAACCCTTTCAAAAATTACATCCTTGTTCACGTCCCCTGAAATGGGATTTACTACCAGCAAAACTTTCGGTTGTGAAGACATATTCGATAAATTAGGGACCTGATGTCGTAGAGGATAAAGATAGTTATGAAACGTTGTGACTTAAAACTATACCGTGGCTACGCCAACAAAAAGGAACTCGTTGTATTTGGCCATGTGGTAAAAAAATACCCTTCCGGCGACCGGAAGTATACCAGACGGGGCTTTCGATACGCCAAAACCATCATCGAGCTCTTCTCCATTAAAACCATTCCCTTTTTGACGCTTACGCTGCACGTGGGCGAAAAGACGTTTGAAACGACCGCCGAGGCCGATGGCTATTTCCGTTTCCAGGTACCGCTCGACGCCGAAATACCCGGCGGCTGGCATTCCTACCGGGTTACATTGGACGACGAGATCAACGGTAAGAAATACCACGCCGAGAGCTCCGAGGAATTTTTCATGCCTTACAAAAGCTCTTACGGCATTATTTCCGACATTGACGACACGTTCCTCATCTCGCATAGCCGCCGTTCGTTCAGGAAGTTATTTGTTTTGCTCTCCAAAAACGTGCAGGCGCGGAAGCCTTTCGACGACGTGGTGAAGCATTACCAGCTGCTTTCGTTCGCGAGCCGCACGCACCCGCATAAGGACAGCAATATCTTCTTCTATGTTTCGAGCAGTGAATGGAATCTGTACGATATGATCGTCCGTTTTGCTGAATTAAACGGCCTGCCGAAAGCCGTATTGAAACTAAAAAAAATCAAATCGGGCCTGGACGATTTTGTAATGACCGGTAGCGGGTCTCACGAGCATAAGTTGCGGAAAATCCACAATATCATCAATTTCTATCCCGAATTGCAGTTTATATTGCTCGGTGACGATTCGCAGAAGGACCCAGAAATTTACGAGGAGATTTGCCGGACCTTCCCGCAGAGCATCCGCGCCGTGTATAT
>CAMLNK010000598.1 GCA_946481035.1 uncultured Dyadobacter sp.
GGAACGAATGCATCGCCGAAATCCTGCCACAAATCCAGCCCGTAAGCCGATTTGTTGGCGATGATCTCGTCGCATAGTGCGGCTGCTTTGGTAAAATCGGCAGCGGTGTTGTTCAGCCAGCCGCGGGTAAGGTACGCCTTCGCGAGCAGGAATTGTGCCACGGGTTTGGTAGCGGCCTTGCCCAGAAATGGCGCGGTCGGCTGGTTGGGCAGATCGGCCGCAGATTCCGTTAAGTCTTTAATAATCAATTCATAAACCTGTGCCGCGGGTTGCCGTGATGCGGCCTGCGAAGGCACTGTGATAAACTCGGTATGCAGCGGCACATCTCCCCAGGTTTGCACGAGGTAGAAATACCAGAATGCCCGCAGGAACTTGGCCTGCGCCAGGTATTGCTTCCGCGTCGCCTCCGGGAGATCGATGGTCTGCCCGTATTGCAGCACGCCGTTCAGCGTGTTAATGTCCTGAAATGCAATACCCCAGGCCGAGCCAAAGTTACTGCCGTTCAACCCATTATAGGTGTAAGGAATAGGCGTACCGGCGCTGAGGCCCTGGATAAACTCATCGGTACCGGCCTGCATTTCCACGGTAAAACCTTCGGTGCCCCATTGGCTGCGGATGTCGTTGTACACCCCGGCAATGCCGCCGAGCACGCCCGACGGGCTGTTGAAATACGAAGGGACGATCTGGGATTGCGGATGCTCTTCGAGCACTTTTTCACAACCGGAGCTCAGCAATGCCACCACCCCGGCGGTGAGGAATATTTTGATGGATTTCATAGTCGGATCAGAATTTAAGGTTTACGCCCACGGTGAATTGCCTTACCGGCGGGTTGTTGAGGTTTACGGCGATCTGTCGCTCAGGCGCGCCACGCTCGCTGGCCCCCTGCGGGTTGAGGGTAGACTGTCCGCTGGCATAGCTGTTCCCTTCCGGGTCGACGGCCAGATCGTCTTTCACGAGCGGCGAATAGATAATGAACGGGTTCGTCAGGTTTACGTAAATGCGGGCCGAAGTAGCGCCGATCTTCTTGATAATATCACTCGCGAACGTGTAGCCGAGGTTAATGCTCCGGCATTTGATGAACGAGCCGTCGTAGTACCCGAGCGTCGAACCGAAGTTGGCGACGGCGCTGCTGGCATCGGGCGCTGGGAATGCGTTGGTCGGGTTGGTATCGGTCCAGTAGTCAACTTTCACCTGGTTGACGCGGCTCTGGTTGAAGAATGCAAACCCGCCCGAACCCGTAGAGTTACCGGTAAGGTAAGGCACAAGCACTTTCATACCCATGCGTGCGTAGGTGACGATCGAGGCATCGAAGTTTTTGAAACTGAACCGATTGGTAAGGCCTCCCTCCCATTTGGGCTGGAAGTTCCCCAGGATCTGCCGGTCGCTCGCATCGATTTTACCGTCGGCATTCAAGTCCTCGACCCGGATTTGTCCCGGATACTGCACAGGCGAAGTCTGTTTAGCCAAAGTCCCGTTCTCGGCGTCGCTGAGCTGCCATATGCCCAGTTTTTTGTAATCATAAATCACCGAAAGCGGCTGCCCTACGAACCATCCAGCGCCGAGATTGGCTTTTTCCTGCGGAGTGGTCAGCTGGGTGATTTTCTCGCGGTTGAAGAAATAGGTCGCGTCCACGCTCCAATTGAAACCTTTCGGTTTTCGGGCTATTTCAAATGTAACAGCCACTTCGAGTCCCTTACCCTCGGTTTTACCCAGGTTTTTCAATGTCGAACCGGCGCCATTGCTCGGCGGGAGCGGTACGGAGAGCAAAATATCCTTGGTTTTCTGATGGTACCAGTCCACGGAACCGGTAATGCGATTGTTCAAAAAGCCGAAATCAACACCAATATCCACCTGCGAGGTCGATTGCCAGCTCAGGTTACTCGCCGGGAGACTGGTAACAGTGTAGGCCAGCTGCTGCCCTGCGGTACCGGTCCCGAAATTGTAATACCCGGCCGACAATGCGCCCAGCGTCGAATACGCGCCCACATTCCGGTTACCCGACACGCCCCAGCCGCCGCGGAATTTCAGGTTAGACACAAATGCAGCGCTTTTCATAAAACCTTCCTCGATCACATTCCAGCCCAGGCCGACAGCCGGGTAATTGAAATACTGATTGCCGGGCGACAAGGTGGAAGAACCATCGCGGCGCAATGTGAGCGTCAGCAAATAGCGGTCGTCGTAGCTATAATTGAGCCTTCCCATGTAGGAAAGCAATCCGGTTTCCGAAAACGAGTTACCAAAATCCGAATTAGCAACCGGCTGGCCGGACGCGAGCGAGAAGTTGGAGGTTTTGATGTAATCCGCCGGAACGCCGGTCACGGTAAACCGGCTTCCGAGCGAATGGTTTTTAGTATATTCATAAAGCGCGGTAAAGCCCAGCTTGTGCTTGTCTGCAAATGTTTTGTCGTAATAAAGCAAATGTTGCAGGTTCACGTCCCAGTACTCGGTGTTGCTGATCTCGGCTGTGGACGAGGATTGCACGGTGGCTGAATTGAAATACGTCAGCGGGCCATTATAGCCATTGTAGTTCGACTGGCTGAAATTCAAACCCGCATTGAACCGGTATTTCAAACCCGGCAGAATGGTTACCTCCGCGTACAGGCTGTTGAACGTGCGCACGGAGCGCGTGCGGCCGAGGTAGGAATCTTTTTTGGTCAAAATCGTGAGCGGGCTTACGCCGGCGGCATCGATGGAGCCTTCGGACGGGAACATATTCACGCTGCCATCGGCATTGTAAGGCGAAGCGAGCGGCGTCAGTCGCACGAGTCCGCCCGGTACCCCGCCCCCACCGGGCGTATTCTGGTACGTAAGCGTATTCAGCGTATTCAGCCCTATTTTGATATTCTTCCCAATGCGCTGGTCGATGGTCGCGCGGAGGTTGAAGCGCTGGAAGTTCTGATTAGGAATAATGCCGGTTTCATTGAAATACCCCAAACCGAGCGAGTATTGCGTGTTTTCCACCCCTCCCTGCATGCCCAACTGGTGATTCGACATGAAGCCGGGCTTGTAGATCAGGTCCTGCCAGTCGGTAGACACGCCGTTGGCCAATGCCTCCTGCTCTTTCGGCGTCAGCAAATAACCCGACGTACCGGGACTGGTGCGGTTGTATTTGGCAGCGTCCGTCTTGAACTGCGCATATTCCGCGCCGTTCATGACATTGAATTTACCCATAATGCGGGTCTCGCCGTGGTAGCCATCGTAGCTGAACACCGGCTTGCCTATTTTCCCTCTTTTGGTAGTAACCAGAATCACCCCGCCTGCTCCGCGCGAACCATAAATGGCCGTCGCGGAAGCGTCCTTCAATACTTCCAGGCTCAGGATGTCGTCCGGGTTAATGTCGTTCAGCCCGCCGAACGGAATGCCGTCTACGACAACGAGCGGGCCGTCGAGGCCGTCGCTCGACCCGGAACTGGTCGTGAGCGTCCGGTTACCGCGGATGCGGATCTGCCCCTGCGAACCGGGCGTGCTGCCATTGCTGATAATGGACACCCCCGCCGCACGGCCTTTGAGCTGGCTGACCAGGTTCGGCGCCGGTACTTCTTTGAGGGTCGACTCGCTCACCGACACCACCGAGCCGGTCACGTCCCGCTTGCGCTGCGTTCCGTAACCGACTACTACCACTTCTTCCAGCACCTTATGATCCGGCGCCAGCGACACATTGATGATCTTCTGATTACCCACCACAACATCTTTGGAAGCATATCCCACGAGCGAGAATACGAGTACCGTTTGCTCATTATCCGGGACGGAAATTTTGAAATTACCATGCTCATCCGCACTCGTGCCGCGTGTGGTACCTTTAATGAGGACGCTCGCACCCGGAAGTCCCTCGCCCGTTTCGCCGGTGACTTTCCCGGTTACCTCCACATCCGCACGCACGTGGCGGGTAGTCCGATCCGTTTCCGATGCACGGGCGATGCCGGCGTGGCCCAGCGTGACGGTCAGCATGAGCGACCATCGAAACGCACTGAGCCGGTTTCTCTTATTCAGTAAAAAATAGCGCATTGGCTTGCAGGGTTTTTGTTGAAAATTTTTATTTGTCATTTTGACAATATAT
>CAMLNK010000599.1 GCA_946481035.1 uncultured Dyadobacter sp.
AGGTCAGATTTTGACTAAGCAATATAAAGGCATGTATTTCCCCGGCCCCGGCCAGTACGACCTCGACAAGAGCGGAACCGTTGACCTGGTGATTTACGAAGGTACCAAGCCCGACATCAAAGGTGCGCAGCTGCTGAAACTAGGCAGCGACATCGTGCTCGAAAACGGTGCAAAAGGCGGTAACATCGTCATCAACGGGCACATTACCAAGAAATTTATAGAAAACCGGGACTACCTGTACCCGATTCCCAAGCAGGAGCGCCTGCTGAATACCAGCCTGACGCAAAATCCTAACTGGGAGTAATGCATTATCCGACTGTTCCTAACCCTTAATTTTTATGCTTTCAGACAGAAGGTCGTTTTTGGAGAAAATGTCCCAAATCGGGGCGCTGAGTTTATTGCCAATGGCCGCAGCATCGAATACCGATGCTGCGCCGGCCACGGAAGAAAAGAACCATTTTGTAGCCGGCCCGTATTTACAGAATATGGGTTCCAATGAGGTTACGATCATGTGGATCACCCACAAGAATTGTTTCAGCTGGGTCGAGTATGGCGCGGGTACTTACACGAGCAAGCGCGAATTCGGCTATAACAACGGGCTCATCGAGGCAAACAACCGCATCAACAGGATCACACTGACCAACCTGGCTCCCGGAACCGAACACAAATACAAGATTGTGTCCACCGAAGTGCTGGGCTACAAAGGCTCGAAAGTGGAGTTTGGTGAAACGATCGCCAGTCCGCTGTACGGTTTCAAAACCTGGGGACAGAATGAGGACGAGTTCAAAATGGTGGTATTCAACGACATTCACGACCGCCCGCAGATCATCCCGCAGCTTTTGTACCGCCATGGCTACACGGGTAATACCAAAGATTACGATTTCGTGGTTTTCAACGGCGACTGCTTCGACTGGGTTACCGAAGAGCAGCAAATGGTCGACCATTTGATCAAACCCTCGGTAGACATTTTCGCGACGGAGTTCCCGTTCCTGCTCACACAGGGCAACCACGAATGCCGCGGCAGCTTTTCGCGGCACATTCCCGAGTATTATGCCTATCCCGACAACAAGTACTACTTCTCGTTCACCCGCGGGCCGGTACATTTTATCGTACTGGACTCCGGAGAAGATAAAGGAGACGACAGCGTCGAGTATGGCGGCTTGTCGGCATTTGACCGCTACCGGGAGGTGCAGAAGAAATGGCTGGAAAAGGAAATCGAATCTCCTGAGTTCAAGAAGGCCGATTTCCGGGTGCTTTTGATCCATATTTCGCCCTACCACTCGGGCGATTGGCATGGTACCATGCATTGTCGGGCATTGTTCGGACCGGTTTTGAACAAGGCCAAAATCGACCTGCAAATCTCCGGGCATACGCACAGGTACATGACGCACGAGCCCGACGCCGACCATAACTGGCCGATCGTGATCGGGGGCGGGCCGCTGGAAGGCAAGCGGACGCTCATCAAGCTCCACGCAACCCGTAAGCAGCTGGACCTGAAAATGATCCGCGACGACGGCGAACTCGTGGGTAAGTTTGTGATTCCGAAGAAGAACAAGTAATGCATCACAGGGCAGCAGATCAACCGGTTTGCTGCCCTGTACTTTTTTAGCCTTTCGGTTACTTAAAATATTAACCCAACATTAAATAATCGCCGTCGTGCGCGCCGGATTTTTGCCAATAAAGAAAAATGGTACATTTGCTCCCGACGTAACCCATTTTTCGTGGAACAGGATTCGGTACTTTGGCAAAAGTTCAGGGAGGGCGACCCGCTTGCCTTCGAGCAGCTCCTGCGCAACTATTACCGGCCATTGTTCGATTACGGAAGGCGTTTCGTGAGTGACCGCGATCATTTGAAAGACTTGGTGCATGACCTTTTCCTGCATTTGTGGGAACGCAGGGAATCGCTCGGCAAAACCGACCACATCAAACCTTACCTGCTGACCAGCCTCCGAAACCGTATATTCAAGAGTACTAACCGCCCGGAAGTTTTTCTGGCGATCGACAATGCGCCCGAGGATTTCCACGAAACAGCCAATTCCATCGAAAGCGAGCTCATTCTCACCGAGTTTGCGGCAGAAAAGCTTTCCCGCATTCAGCATATTATCCAGTCGCTCACGCCCCGGCAGCAGGAAGTGATCCATTTGAAATTCTACCAGGACCTTTCCAATGAGCGCATTGCCGAAATCCTCAATATTTCGCGCCCGGCTACGGCCAACCTCCTGTACGAAAGCCTGAAAATGTTCCGCGAAAAGTGGCTTTTGCTGGCCGGCCTGCTCCTGTTTTTCCTCGTGAGCGGGCATTGATCCAAAAATTTTAAAATTTTTTCTTCATTCTTCCATGATCCCGGCGGTCGCTGCGGATTATACTTTTAGAACACATTCTCAATAAGCCAATGCATCCATTTTACCACTACAACCTGGAAGATTTTCTGACCGACGACGATTTCAGGGGATGGGTAAAAAACGGCCAGCCGCGAAACGATTTTTTCTGGGCCAAACTCCGCTCGGAATACCCCGAAAAAGCGCTGCTGATGGACCAGGCCGCCGAGTTGATCCTCACCTGGGAAAAACATCCCAGCGACCTCACGCACGAGGAGCTCGACCACGAGGTGAACCGGATATTGAACGATTCGGTACGCACATTGCCGGTTCGGAAGCCGGATATTGTCCGCCTGCGTTGGTGGTATGCCGCCGCCGCGGTGCTCATGCTTGTCGGATTAGGCTGGCTGATTTCCGGTGATGGGGTATTTCGAAAAAGCAATTACACGTATAAGCGCTACGTTTCCGCCTCTCCTGTTCCGCTCAAAGAGATTACCAACAATGGTAAAAAGCCGATGAAGGTAAGTCTGCCGGACGGCAGTGAAATACAGCTGATGCCCAATGCTGCTGTAAGTTATGCGCCGGTTTTTGTCCAAAATCATAAAAGAGAGGTGTATCTCTCGGGAGAGGCATTTTTCGAGGTACAAAAGGACAAGGCGAATCCATTTTTTGTGTATGCCAATGATCTCGTAACCAGGGTAGTAGGAACGAGTTTTACCATTAAGTCTTCTTCGGAGCGCGTGGAGGTGATCGTTCGCACGGGGAAAGTGGCGGTAATGCACGCGAAGGATCTGAACAGTGATAAGCAGGGCATCGAAATGCTCCTCACGCCCAATCAGCAGGTGGTATTTACTCCCGAGCAACCGCTTCTCGCACGCGGTATTACCGAAAACCCGGTGGCTATCGCGCACCCTGTTGTGAAGCCCGATTTTACGTTTGATAATCAGCCGGTTGGAGAAGTATTCAAGCTGATGCAGGAAACTTACGGAATACCGATTTTGTACGATTCCGTGCGGCTCGGAAACTGCTCCCTGCGTGTGGCGCTGCGCGACGAGCCCTTTTTTGACAAGTTAGGAATAATCTGCTCTACCATCGAAGCGAGCTACCAGGTAACCGACGGACAGGTCGTTATCACGGGGCAGGGCTGCGAATAAACCCAATTTTCGTTTCAACCAAAACCACCCTTCTACCTTATGGCTAAATCTTGACCCAGATTCATTAAAAAGCCGGCAATGATTGCAGCATTACCGGCCTGATTCTCCCGGTTCATTTCAACAGAAGGACAGTTCCGCCAAAATCGGAGCACGGGAGGGCTTTGTCCAGAATTCATCAAAACCATTCGAATTTATGAAAAAAACTAGTCGACCACTAACGTACCTGGTGACTGTGATGAAAATTGCATGCATACCATTTATACTAACCCTGCTTTTCAGCAGCTTGTCGCTTGCCAGTAACGGGCTCGCGCAGGAACTGCTGCAACGCTCGGTAACCCTGAAAGCCGAGCGCCAGGAGCTGCGTCAGGTGCTTACCAACCTCGAAAAATCGACCGGTGTACGCTTCTCGTATGTACCCTCGCTCGTGCGTAACCAGAAGGTGAGCGTTTCGGCCGAGAACCAGCGCCTATCAGTCGTTCTCGACCAATTGCTCGCACCGCTCAATATCCGCTATTCGGTTTCCAAAGAGTACATTATCCATAACCGGAAACCGGCTAAAACCGCGGGCACGAACGACACGAG
>CAMLNK010000600.1 GCA_946481035.1 uncultured Dyadobacter sp.
ATAATGCAGTTCAAACGACGAATCGGATTTCACGGCATTGCCGAACTGATGGCCGTAGCCGTTCGTATTTTCCACCCGGAGGCCGGTTTGCAGCGAAAGCCTTTTAAAATCCCGTTTGAAATTCACGTAAGCCGCATTGATGTTTTCGGAATAGCGGAAGCGGTTGGTTTTGTCGTAATCCACGGCTGCGGTTTCGCCTTGATGCAGAAAGTAATTGGCTGCATTATCGGTCCGGACGAGACTTGTTTTGAAGCCGCCCCCCAGTTTCGTCTTTCGGAGTGGGTGTTCATAGTCGGTTTTGGCAGAATAAATGTCGATGGATGAAGGCAGATCGGTAGTGATCTTTTCCTGCCTTTGGAAATGCTCGTCGCCGTCGAAGAAATCGTTGATGAACGTCTGCCTGGCGCGGATGCGGTAATGGATGTAGTCCAGATCGAACGTCAGCAGTTTTCCGGTGCTATCGTATTGATGACTGAAATTGAGGTTGATACCATGCTGCCGGAAGCGGTTTCTATCGCTGTTGTCGGCCCGGATGAGGGAATCGATCACGCCGGCGGCATTCCTGACCACGCTGCTGACGGGCCTTTGCTCGCGCGATCGGGTGAATGCACCCGTGTACACGAAGCCCCAGATAGTCTTTTCATTCGTGTAAAAATCGACCCCGGTTTTCAGGTTAACGGTCCGGCTTTTGGGGTAAAAAAGGGTGGTTTGGTCAAAAGACGACCGTAGCGCGTCGTTTTCGCCGTAATACCTTCGCCCGATATCGAGCCGGCGCCACTGGTCGGTGCTGTTGAAGCTGGCATTTGTAAAGAAATTGAACCGGTTGCTGCGGTAATTGAGGTTGACATTTTCGTTGTGCCGCCAGTACCGCGACCTTGCAGGGCTGAGGGTAATGCCTCCATTCAGGCCGCGAACCTTGTTTTTACGCATTCTGATGTGAATGATCCCCGCGCTCCCGGCAGCGTCGTAGCGCGCGGGAGGATTGGTGATGAGCTCGATCTTTTCCACCGAATTGGCAGGTAATGAGCGCAGATAGGCCGCCAGCGCGGCAGCGGAAAGGTAAGTCGGCCGGTTATCGATCAATACCAGCACGCCGGGCTGACCTTTGAGACTGATACTGCCGCTTTGGTCGACCATCACGCCGGGCGACTTTTCGAGGACTTCCAGCACATTGGCGCCCGCATTTGAAATCAGCGCGTCGACGTTTATTACCGTCCTGTCGATCTGGTACTCCACGAAGTTTTTCCGGCCGGTAACTTTCACCTCGTTGAGGCTGACATCAGCCGCAGCCAATACAATGGTTCCCAAATCGATGGCCTTGTCGCCACCGGCAAGTTCAAACTTGCTGCCGGTGAAATTTTGGAAGCCCATCATCGTGACGGTCGCGAAATAGGTGCCGTTTTTGATAACGGAAAAGGAAAATGTGCCATCCTGTGTCGTAAGCGCCGATTTGACCAGACTCGAATCCGCCGCGTTGAGTACTGAAACGACCGCGCCTTCCAGCGGTTTCTGGTCTTGCGCGACCACCTTACCTTTTATTTGGGCATAAGCATTCCCCAATGCCGCCAGCAGGGCAACGGCAATCCAAAGGGTGGTTCTCACCCGGCCAATGATTTCCATGATGTAATGTTAAGGTTATCTTTTTTCGTGACTAACGGGCATAGCTTACCCGACTTGCTAGTGGCAAGTTTTTGAATATGAATGCATTAATTCAAACTATTTGTGACTCCCGTAAGTGAAGTCGATGACGTCGTCGGGGCTGGTCAGTATTGCGTCGAGCACGCTTTTGAGCACTGCAACCGGCTGCTTTACACCGTTGACGATCAGTTCTTTATTGGTAATCCTGAAATCAATATCGCTCCGGGAAATAGCGACGCCCTGCCGTTCGATCGCGTCCATGATTTTCTCGTTGATCATCTGGCGCTTCAAACGAACCGGATTGGGCTGGTAATCATGCTTATATGTTTGCAGCGGCTGCATTTTGTAGGTCTGCACGTAAGGCTGCCGGAGCTGAGGCGCGAGTCGGCCACGGCCGGTGGAATCGGCGTATAGCGGGCCGGCGGGCTGGTAAAGCGGGGCGATGGGTTTTTGCAAAGGTTGGAGCGTGTCCGGCGGGGTCAGATTCTGGTAGCTCGCATTTTGCGAACGGTTTTTGCCGGACTGTGCTGCGTTATTTTGGTTATTAATGATTTGATTTTCAATGCTATTTGCCTTGTTTTGGCCCTGCTGTGCATTGGCCGGATTCCTGGTCGGAACGGCAGGAGCTTTTGCATTGCCGGAGCGTTGTACTTGCCTCGTGTTAGCTTTTTGCGGGTTGGTTTGGAAGCTGCGAGACTGCCGAGCGTCGGACCGCCGAGCGTCGGACCGCCAACCGTTGGACCGTGCAAACACGATCGAAAATGTGAAGAATGCCAGCATTGCCACGAGCAATAACGTTTTTTCGGCGGCGCCCAGGGTCGAGTTTGTGCGGGAAACAATGCGTTTGGCTCGCTGTACCAGACCGCCATTCCCTGAGAACGCTAGTTGATATACGTTTTCGTTGAGCTGGTATTCACGGAACGAAAGAAGGGCACGGATATAGGTAGTCTGGTTGCCCGAATGCCTCAACGCCAAGTCGTCGCAGCAGTTTTCCCGCTCATCACGAATGAGCCTGGAAATCCACAGAATACCCGGATTGAAGAAGAAAAGCAATTCAGTAAGCCGCTGTAAAAAATTAACAAAAAAGTCGAGGCGGCGGATATGTGCGAGCTCATGCAGCAGCACCATTTCAATCTGGTCTGCCGGAATGGACGTAATCACGCCCAGCGGAACGAGTATCACCGGTTTGAAATGCCCCAGCACAGTCGGCACATTCACCAGGCCCGATTGGAATATCTTCACGCGCTGCGCTATCCCCATGGCTTTGGCAAATTCGTCCACACGCTGCTCCCAATGGCTGCCTATGCTGTACAGCTCGCGGGTTTTAAGCTGGTACAAGCGGTAAAGCCCGAGCGAAAGACCCGTGATTTTGATCAACACCACAACAAGCCAGACTAATGTGATCGCGTAAATGTTTTGGGCAAGAAAATCGGTCGCGACCGCGACGACGCTTTGGCGGTGGAATGCTGTTTGAGCCGAAACGGTGGTAGTATTTACGATAACAGTTTCCGGCAAGCTGCTGACAGGCGCATTACCGGGCATCCCATTACCCGACCGGACAAATGCAATGGCGGTGGCGAAAATGAATAGTAACAGCAATCCTGTGAGCAGGTTGTAACGGATTTCCGGCCGACTGCGGCGCGTGCACACCACCACGGCTGCGGCAAGAAGCGCAGCAACGGCGCCGATCCAGAGCGAATGGCCAAGCGCCAGCCCGATCTGGCGGATCAGGGTGTAGGTGGTTTCGGAAGTGAGAAGATTTTTCATGGCTGATCTGATTTAGGAATTTCCTTTTTCCAACTGGTCCAAAACCGCCCGTATTTCGTCCAGTTCGGCTTTGGAGGCTTTTTTGTTATCCAGCAATTGCATCACCAGATTACTCGCCGAGCCGCCGTACAAATGATCCACAAAGCGGTCGAGCAGGAGACTTTTCGTTTTCCGCTCTTCTTCGACGGCCTCATAAATGTGTTTCATGCTGCTCTCGTCACGCGTGAGCATTCCTTTTTCGGCCATCAGCTGCATTTGTTTGAGCGTAGTGGTGTAGTTCACCTCCTTAAATGTATTCAGCTGGTCGTGGACGAAGCGTACAGTCGACGGCCCGTGCTTCCAGAGGATCGTCAGAATGTCGAGTTCGGCTTTCGTGGGCTCGGTTTTTTCGGAACTCATGGCTATCAAAATTAAGTGCATCACAAAGGTACGATTAAAATCGTACGATGCAAGTGGTAACCTGAAATAATTATGTTGCTCAGTTACTTATGCGTAGTAATAAGTAATATCCCATTGCCGCCTCGCGCTCCGAATGCAGCGGAATTTCCGTACCGGACGGCAGAAATGGATTTAATGTCAAACAATACCGGTTGGGCAATACGATCTGCGAATATTTGAACGGGTAGTCCGAAAACACCGAAGCGCTGT
>CAMLNK010000601.1 GCA_946481035.1 uncultured Dyadobacter sp.
TGTGATAATCAAGGTAATAGCGAAGGAAAGCTGTTTCATGGCTATGCAGGATTTATTTGTAACCTACTGACACTTAAATTTAGGTATTTGTTGCATCAAAATCCGCCCCTTTTTTATATTTTTTCAATAAATAGTATAAAACACAGCCACATAAAAATGCCATTCACGATCAAACAAATCACCCCGCTCCTCCTCGTCTCCGACCTCGAACGAGCGATTGCGTTCTATGTGCAGCAACTGGGCTTCACGCTCGCATTTATTTACGAAGATTTTTACGCAGGCATAGAAAAGGGCGGCCATCCGATCCATTTGAAAACGGACTACCGGGAAACGAAAAAAAGGCCATTAAGAAGCAGCAACGACGAACTTGACCTGATTTTTGCCGTTGATAATGTGGCGGAAACATTTGAAGAAATCTCGAAAACAGGCGTCGAAATCATCCAGCCGCTGAGAGAAATGCCGTACGGAACCGAGTTTTACATCACGGACCCGGACGGAAACATAATTGCATTTGTTAGCTGAGGTACATTTAACACTTTAATCCAAAACAAAAAGGACGCCTTCCCAAGAAAGCGCCCAAAATAGGTGCAGATTCAAACAACACCTGACAATACCGGACAGCACCTACCCCAACTCCTCTAACACCTTCTCCAACAACGCCTTCGTCTGGCGGATACCCTCGTCGTTCGTAGGCTTGCTTGCATCCCCGCCCATGTCACGCATTAAACCGCCTTCATACTCAATGCCGACGATGCCGTTGTTCCATCCCGAATCTTTAATGATTTTGAAGATTTTGATAAAATCCGTGTCAGGATCATTGCCGTTCGCATCGAACTGGTGCGTTTTGGCACTGATACCTTTGGCATAGGGCATCATTTTCTTCACGCCGTCGTATTTGTCGTGCTCTTTGACGCATTTGGTAGCCATAAAACCTTTGATATCCAGTGTTTCGGGCTTGCTCCGCTCGGCACAGAAATTACCAAAATCGGGCAACAGGCCTTTGTTGGGTGCTTTTAGTTGCTTCATCACGCTTACCAGCCAATCGGGATCGGTAGAAACGCCGAAATGGTTCTCTACAATTACATTCAACCCTGCTTTGCCGGCATATTCGAGCAGTTTCCCATAGCCATCCACTGCCGCCGTCGCCAGTTGGGCAGGAGTACCTTCCTCTTTTTTACCGGACATCATGGCCATCGCATCGCCCAGATTCACGCGGATAGCTGAGCAGCCGAGGAATTTGGCAGCGTCTACCCACGGGTAATGCGCCTCCACCGCCTTCATTCGTGCTGCATCGTCCAGCGCGGTCAGGTTCTCGCCGTCGACCATAATGAGGTGATTTTTCATGCCCAGGTCGTCGCAGCGCTTTTTCAGCTCATTCAGGTACGCCTGATCTTTGTGTTTGTTATTGAAAAACCCGGAGACATATTCGAGTATCGTAATGTCGTAGTCGTTCTTCGCGCGGGCGGGAAAATCCATATTGGTCATTTTTCCGCTGAAAAGCTCGGATGCGAAAGAAAACTCGGCCAGGGAAATGCTGAAATTGAACTTGGCGGCGGGAGCACCTATTAACGTATCCATGGAAGCGAAGCCGAGTCCGGCTGCGGCAAGCCCGAGGTGACCCAAAAATTGACGACGTGAATTGTTCATGAGTAGATTAGTTTGAATTAGAAATCATTTCGAAACGAATGTGACCGAAAACGGGACAAACAAGGCGCCTTTCGCATTGTCGTTTTTGAAAACGAAATACAAATCGCGGACGCCGGTTTGTGCGGCAACAGGTACCGTGAATGGCTTGGGCGGGGTTTTGGAAGTAAATGCGCTGGCGTCATCGGTAGGCGGGATCCATTCGGTTTTGCCCAGCAAGGCTCCTTCGGGTGAGCCATCGTGCACTTCTACAATACCTCCCTGCGCATTGAGCTGGTCCTTCGGGGCAGCTACGACCATATCGAGCCCGGTAATATCGGTTAGATCAATGCCTTTGAAAATGGCATAAGTATTGGGCTGCGTGACGATCAGCAGGTTATTTTCCCCCATTTTGAAACGCATGATATTTTTCGAAGCATCGTCGGCATTGCCAAAAAGCAGCGTCGGGTTCTTTAAAACGAGCGTTTTTTCCGTCGTTTGAGCAGGCATGCCGTTGGCACCTTTGTCGGTGTAGCTTGCCATGAACTTATAAATGCCCTTGCCCGCATCGCCTCCGTCCGGGATTTTTGCAACAACCTCCCCTGCCGGTTGCAGCATTTGAGCGGCCTGTTTTTCGTCGGCCAGGCTCAAAATATATTTCACCATTTGCCCGGCCTCGGGCAAGCCGATAGACGGGTGTGCCGACATGGCCGTTTCGCCCCACACGCCCGCACCGCCTTTGATAATCTTATCCGATAGCGACGCGACCGCATTGCCGTCGGCCTTGTATTTGGCTGCCACATCAACGAATGCGGGGCCTATCGATTTTTTATCGGTAAAATGGCAGGCCTTGCAATCGCTTTTTTCGATCAATAACTTTCCGGCTGTAAAAGTCACAGGTGCCTCCTGATGGCCGCCCGTATCGGCCGCCTGCTTATCCTCCGCATCCTGGTAGGCGGCGGTAATCTTCACTTTTGAGGCTGCAATGGTATTTTTCTCCAAACTTCCATCTTCCTGGTCCGACACATTTACTTGGTATTGAATGGGTTTACCCGGAAAGAAAAAGGTTTTGTTGTCTCCCGTCAGTTCCAGCGAAACCTGCGGCGGCTCGTTTCCTGCCTGGACGGTCAGGATTTGCGAATCTTTGAGCCCCTTGGAATCGGTCACCGTGAGCGAAACCTTGTAAGTACCTTTCTTTTTGAAGGTATAGGTGGGATTAGGCTCATTCAGGACGACCGGTGCAGCGCTGCTGGCAGAAGTAATTTTCCACTGGTATTGCAGCGTGTCTTTATCGAAATCCTCAGTCTCCGCCGATGAAAACCGGGCCTGGAACGGCACCGCGCCCGCTTTTTTATCGACCGAAGCTACCACAACCGGCTTGCGGTTACCGCTATTGTACTCGATCCGCACGAGCTTCGACTCCGGGTTTCCCATAAACCAACCCTGGCCATATTCGAGCACATACAAATCGCCGTTCGGCCCGAACGCCATATCGATCGGATGTTCCAGTTTAAGGTTCGGCAGGAAGCGTTCCATTTTCACATAATCCCCTTTCGGACTGAGCGTTACGGCAATGATCCAGTCGCGCATCCATTCGTAAATGAACAGTTTCTTGTCGTAATAGGCCGGAAACGCCCGTTTGGCGTTCTTAAACTGATCGGCATAATACACCGGCCCGGCCATAGCACTGCGTCCGCCCGAGCCCAGCAATGGAAAGCGCTTCGTTTCCGCGGCCGTATACCAGATGAATGCTTTCTGCGCGGGCGGCAGCTCCGTCAAGCCGGTATTGTTCGGCGAGTCGTTAACCGGCTTTTCAGGATTAAACTTCTCGCCCGACTGCTTCGTCTCGAAATTGAAGTCCCAGTAAGCCTTATTGTCGCCCACGAAATAAGGCCAGCCATAGTTCCCGGCCTTCCGCGCCTGCCCGAATTCATCCTCCGCCGCCGGTCCGAGCCCCGTCGAATCCTGGCCCGCATCAGGCCCCACATCGCCCCAGTAGAGGTAGCCGTTCTTTTTATCCACCGAAATGCGGTACGGATTGCGGTGGCCCATCGTATAAATCTCCGGCCTTGTTTTGGGATCGGAGAAGCCCGCTGCATTCTTTGGAAACAAGTTACCTTCCGGAATCGTATAGCTTCCATCCGCTTCGGGGTGAATGCGGATGATCTTTCCGCGCAAATCGGCCGTGTTCGAGGAGGATTTCTGTGCATCAAACGGGCTGCGACCCACCCGCTCGTCGATAGGCGCATACCCGTCCGACGCCCGCGGACTGGTATTGTCGCCGGTGGAAAGGTAAAGATTACCCTGCACGTCCCAGTCGATGGAGCCACCGGTGTGGCAGCAATTATCACGTTGCACGGGAATGCGCAGGATCACCTTTTTGGAAGCGAGGTCGAGAGTATTGCCTTTCAGTTCGTACCGAGCCAGG
>CAMLNK010000602.1 GCA_946481035.1 uncultured Dyadobacter sp.
ATGAACGTCACCCAAACAGTCAGCTTCTCGGCGTTTTTATTGAGGCTTTCTACTACATAAACCACGCCAACGCCATCTTTTTCGCTCAATGAATATTTGGCAACCGATTTTTTCACCTGATCTTCGGTAATGCTGTATGCATCGTCGGTAATGTTTTTCTCTACATTCACTGATTTATTCAGGCTTACCATATCCTCGACTTTCGATTTGTACTGGTCGTCTTTGAGGCTGAATGCCTTTTGCAGGGAAAACTTCTTGGGTTCGAGCTCGATCAGATTGTTCCAGCTTACAATGTGCTGGTTTTGGATGGCCTGCGCGTCGGTGAAACCTACTTTGCCGATGTATTTGGCTTGCGTGAAATCAAGGCCCAGGAAAACAAGCTTGGTTTTACCTGCAAAAAGGTCGGCCATGGTGTTGTCCGCTTTGGCAACAGCGGCATTGAACAACACGAATGCGATCAGTAGTAACTTTTTCATAACTGAGAGTAATTTGGAACGGTTAGTTTATTTGAGTTTTTTATCCAGAAACGCCGCAAGGGATTTGCCCGCTTTCGCGTAGGATTCGGCGATGCGCACGCCCGTATCGAAATCGAAACCGCCGAACTGGCCGCCGGGAACATTTCTCATTGAAATTTCAGCAACTTTATTGGATTTGTTAGCCGATTCTACCAGATCAATCTCAAAATCCACGTAAGCATTCTTGCGCATTACGCCTACGTTGAAACCTGGCTCAACGAATTTGGTTTTCACAATCAGCGTATACTGCGCATCCGGGCGGGCGGTCACTGCGGTAATACCTTTGTCTGCCAGACCTTTGTTGAAAAGCTCTTCAAACTTAGGCTCGTAACGCGCTTTGCGGTCTTCTACCCAAGCCTTTTTCCAGGCATCGCCTTTGCCGGCCTCCTTGGCATTGTATTCGGCGGATTTCTTGTCGAGATACTCTTGTTCGGTAGCAAATTTACCTACCCCAAACTCGGAATAATCGTATGCTACGTTGACGGTTTTCTGACCCGATAACACGCTCACATCGCCGGAACGCAGATCGACCCGCTGGGCGAGGGATGCATCTGCGGCGAGCAGCGAAATGGCCATTACAGACGCGTAAATGAACTTTTTCATGATAGTAATTTTATTTTTATGGTAACAGAGGGGTCAAATATAGATCAATTTTTCAGGTTTGCGTTTCTCCTGTTTGTAGATGCGGAAAGTTAGTTCTTCAGCGGTTACGAAAGTTAATGCAGGCGATACACGCAGCCTGGATTTGAACAAAGAATGCATGGTTTCCTTGAAGGCAGAGGTCTGCAACTGCATCGGCAGCACCACGGTAATCTCATCGTTTCCGAACTCGTTCTTAGATACGACCACCTGGTACAAATCGATTTCTTTCACCGCGTCGAGCACATCAAACAATGCAGGCGGGAAAATGGTGGTCCCTTTGAACTTGATCATCTGCTGCTTACGCCCCACCACCGGGCCCAGGCGCGGGCTTGTGCGCCCGCATGCGCAAGGCTGGTAATACACATTGCAAAGATCGCCGGTTTTGTAACGCAGCAGCGGCATACCTTCCACGCCAAGCGTAGTCACGACCACCTCCCCCAGCTCGCCGTCTGCCACCGCATTACCTTCATCGTCGACTACTTCCAGGATCAACAGGTCCGGGTTTAAATGCCCGCCTTTGCCTTCGCCGCATTCGGTGAAGGCCGCACCCATTTCAGTAGACGCGTAGGTCGAATACAGTTTTACGTCCCATTGCGAGGTGATGCGCTTACCCAGTTCGTTAAGCGAAAAATCCGGGTTCCGGATCGGCTCGCCGATGCAGATAACCGACCGGATACTCGATGCCCGGTAATCGATATCGTTGGCAACCGCGTAGTCGATCAGCCGTGGGATAAATGAAGGGATAGCAATGATAACCGTCGGCGAAAACCGCTGCACCGACTCCCATTGCAGAAACGGCGCCCCCGGGCCCACGCGGATCATGCCCGCGCCCATTTTGCGCGCGCCCATCCAGTAGGCCAGCCCTGCCATAAAACGCCGGTCGATAGTGGTCATCAGCTGGTAAATGTCGTTTTCCGAGCCGCCCGCACAGCGGAAAGATTCAGACTCGTTGGTCGCAAGCCTTTCTACGTCCGAATCGGTCAGGTAGAATGCCACCGGATCGCTGAGCGTGCCCGAAGTGGTCACGAAATCGGTAATGCGGCTTTTGGGCACGCACAAAAAATCGTCGTTATATTGAGCCAGATCGTCTTTGGTCGTAAACGGCAACCGGGCCAGATCTGCTACCGATTTGACCGAATCGACATTGATATTGTGCTCGCGGAAAATCCGCTTGTAATAGCTTGAATAATTGCTGACATGCAGCAAAAGCTGCTGTAAGGCCGGCTGCTGTGGTTGGGGACTCATGGCAATCAAAGGTTGGTATGGAAAATCTAAGTCGGGCATTAATGCTTGCCTTGCTTGCTTTCGGCTATACGCTCGCGGATTGATTTCTGCTCATTCAATGAAGAAACCTCATGTCTGAGAGCCTGCTCGTAATAGCCGGTCGCCTTGCCGAAATCGCCTTTCTTTTGATGATACTCTCCAAGGTAGAAGTACGGCAGATAGCTCTGCGCATTATTTGCGATGAAATCCCTCTCCTCCTGGGGCGTCAGCGAAAGCGGCGTGTCCAGCATCACATATTTAGTGATTTTCTGCCTCACTGATTTAAATGCCGCAAACTTTTTATAGTCCTGTGATTCCAGGAACGGGTCACGGTCGATTTCCAGGGAATCAAACGATTGAAAATGACCTTTTTGCGCAAATATCCGATTCAGGTCATAGCCTACGAATTCGCCGAGCTGGTAAGGTGGCGCCGAGATCCAGAACTGCCTTTTGGCGGGTTTGAAAACAATGCCATGATGGGCGATCAGCTGGTTGAGCAGCTTCGAATTGCCGTAACCGATGAATTTGTCATCCACACCCTTCTGATCGCGCAGGATCGTGGCCGCCTGGCTTACGTCCATTGGGTAAGCACGGCCCATGAGCTGGGTCATCCGGTCGAAACGCGCTTTTGAATCGGTATCCCTGATATTATTGATATTCACCGAATCCTTAATGAATGCATTGCTCTGGTAATGGTTGGCGCACACCAATGCATCTTTTCCTGAATCGTAGACATCCATTTTCTGGGGCGATTTTTCGATGATAACCGCCTTATCATCCGCCGCAGAGCCGATCAGCAATGATTCGGAAACGAATGTCTCGCTTTTAGAAGCTATTTTGCGGGCTTCCTCGATGCTGCCCGCATATTGCAGGATTTCCCTTGCCAAAATAGAGATAGGTTCTTTGGCAGCAAACGGAATATCCGATTTGGAAGCATTTAATGTAACCGTAATGCCTTTTTCGTTAATCCCCGAAACCACTCCCGTGAGCCCCGCCCACGCGTAGGAAGCGAATTTGTAGCCTTTGTCGGGGTTCATAAAAACGATCAGCTTGTCCTCGGCAAACGCGTCGCCCATGTAGAAATCGAAGTTCCTTGCGATCAGCAATGTGGAATCCTTGGTGAGCGAATGGTTGACAGCAAACGAGGTGCAGCCTACCATATTCAAATCCGTGAGCGCATGGCCGATGTCGTGCGCGGCGTGGTAGTTGAGAATGCGGTAGTATTTGGGGCCGATGTAATTGAATTGATCTGAAAAAGACTGGGAAACGCCGTAAATCTCCTGCTGGTTTTCCTCAGGGATGTATTTGTAAATATCGCGGTTGAACCAGCCCACAAAACCTTTGAGCACCTGCAAAAACATTGCGCTCGGGATCATTTCCTTGATCTGCCCTACGAAATGCACTTCCTGCTTTTCCATGAGCTCTTCGGCCAGGATGCCATAGATAAGCCCGCGCTCGTAGGGCGCACCTTCCAGGTACATTTCCCAAACGCCGTGCTTGTTCTTTCTGAGCCAGTTGTTACCCACCCGGTAATGGTTCTCCCCTACTTTCTCACGTTTGTAACTTTCGACAGTTTTAGTACTTTCAAGCTCGGGCTTGGGTACGCGGATACGCCAGATGAACAACC
>CAMLNK010000603.1 GCA_946481035.1 uncultured Dyadobacter sp.
AGCGCGCGGCCCAAACCGGCCGCAATATTGCAGTCATCAAAGGTGAATATTTTCAACAACTGCCCGTACACAGCATCGACGACCTGCTCCGTTACGTGCCGGGCGTAGAAATACAGGCCCGCGGCCCGCAAGGTTCGCAAAGCGACATCGTTTTGCGCGGCGGTACATTCCAGCAAGTGCTCGTGATCCTCGACGGTATTCGCCTTAACGACCCGAATACGGGGCATTTCAATAGCTATATCCCCATTTCACCCGCCGAAATAGACCGGATCGAGGTTTTGAAAGGTGCTTCGTCGGCGCTATACGGCTCCGACGCGGTTGGCGGGGTTATTCACGTGATTTCCAAAACCTTCGCAGCGCGGCTGACCGCAGCACGATTAAACAATACAACGGACGGTAATCCCGTGCAAAAAACGCAGGTAAACGGCGGCATCAGCGCCGGAGAATATGGCTTGTTTAATGCCAATGTAGGTGCATTCGTGCAGCGCAACAGGCTGGCGGTTTCGGGCGGTTTTCTTTCAAATAATGCCTCAGGCGTGCAGCAGCGCGGCATCAAAGGTTATTTTCACAACAATACCGCCTCGCTCTCCCTTAACTACGCCATTTCCCAAAACTGGAACCTGGCTGTCCGCTCTTCTTACGATCAACGCGACTTTGCAGCTCAGAACTTTTACACGGTTTTGAAATCCGACACGGCGAGCGAAAAAGTTAAAATGTCGTGGAACCAGGTCAGATTGGGTTACCAAAAGAACAAAACAGCGTTTTCGATCGACGGCGGCTACAAATCGGTGCAGGATACCTACCTTTTCAACCCGCATTCCATCGCTAACAGCAGCAAATCGAAGCTCTGGCAGGGACTTGCTACCTTACAGCAGGGCCTTACGTCCAGCACGAACCTCATCGCGGGCATCAATTTCCAGCAGCGTAATATCAAGTCCAACGACCGCGGTAACCACACGCTCAACCAGCTCGCACCATTCGCTTCGGTGGTACAGAACATCGGCGAGCATTTTACAGTGACGCCTTCCGTTCGCGTGGACTGGCGCGAGCGCATTGGTACCGAGGTATCACCCCAAATCAATTTGTCGTACAAAAAATCGGGCTTTCAGTTGCGCGCAAGTGCGGGTAAAACCATCCGCGACGCCGATTTCACGGAACGGTTTAATAATTACGCCAAAACGCTCGTCACAGGCGGTAGTGTCGGCAACCCCGACCTGAAAGCCGAGCGGTCGTTCAGCTACGAGGCTGGTGCCGACTGGTTCCTGACCAGCACTCCCGCCGCGCAGCTTAAAGTTTCGGGTACATTTTTCCAGCGCCGCCAGAAAGACCTGATCGACTACGTAACGACACCCTACGCACAAATGCCGCGCAAGGACAACCTTTCTCCGACCGGCAATTTCGGCCTCGCATTGAACATCGCCGAGGTAAATACAACCGGTTTCGAACTCGATATTCAATCCGCGAATACCATTTCCGACAACCAGAAATTGCTTTTCAATGCCGGCCTTACCTGGCTCGACAGTGACAACAAAAGCCAGGTTCAGTCATTTTACCTGTCGTCGCACGCCAAGTTTCTGGCCAATTTCTCGGCCATTTACCAGATCGGCGGCTTTTCCTTAAGTGCGAATGGGCTGTACAAAAAACGGGCAGCGCGGGAAGCATCGGCCATTGAGGCATCTGTTTCCAAAAATTACTTTATTCTCAACGCGAGGGCCGAATACGCTTTCCTGAAACGCCAGCTCGGCGTGTTTGTCCAGGCCGACAATGCATTTGACAAGCAATACAGCGATATTCTTGGCTCCGTAATGCCGGGCCGCTGGCTGATGGGCGGCGTGCGCTTTAATTTTACAAAGTAACGGCACTATTTTTGCAGGAGTTCGTATATTCATAGTGAAAGCACTCCATCATGTTTTCGAATATCCGTAACTCCTGTTTTCTATTGGCATTACTCTCATTTTCCGGATTTCAGGCCGCCAGCGCGCCTGATAGTGCGACGGTGGCAATTGCCGCGGACGTTCCCGCCAGGAAATTGAATGTGTACTTCATCAGTGGCCTCGGCGCCGACGAGCGCGTATTCACGAAACTCAAACTCGATCCGAGGCTGAATGTGAAGTATATCCAATGGGTGAGGCCTTTGAAAAAAGAGTCGTTGCAGCATTATGCAGCCCGGCTGAGCAAGCAAATCGACACTTCCCAGCCTTTTCAGCTGGTAGGATTATCTTTCGGCGGGGTTATTGCTTCGGAAATCGCCGATATCGCCTGTCCGCAGCAGGTAACGCTCATTTCGAGTATGTCGACCGGCGTTCCGCTTTCAAAATTTTATCAGGTGATGATCAAATTCCTCCTGATGTCGCCATTGTCGGCGCCATTACTGAAATCGGCTAACCGGGTCACTTACAGTTATTTTGGGGCAGATACGCCCGAATTGAAAAAGCTGCTCAAAAGAATCCTGCACGATACGGATGGCAAATTCCTGAAATGGGCGCTGACCAGAATGAGCGGCTGGGACCGTAAAGAGCGGGTCGACAATCTTTTCCACATCCACGGCACGGCCGACAAGCTCATCCCGATCATCATCGTAAAACCGGATATTATCATCGAGGGCGGCGGACATTTGATGATTTACGCGCAAGCCGACCAGATTTCAAAAATCCTCAATCACCGGCTTACGTCCATTGATTCAGAAGAATAATTTTGCCGATATGGTCGCTGGTTTCCATTAATGCATGGGCTTTTGCCGCCCCAGCGAGCGGAAATGTGCGTGCGATCACAGGTTTGAAGAGTCCTTGCTCCAAAACCGGCCATACATTTTCGCGAATTTCCGAGGTTAATGCAGCTTTGAATGCGTGATCGCGGTTCCGCAGTGTGCTGCCGGTGACAGTCAGGCGTTTCCGCATAATCAGGCCGAAATCTACCTCGTCGGCTCCTTTCACCTTGCTGCCTTTCATAGTATTAATGAAAACTAATCGGCCCTCTTCGCGCAGTAATCGCAGATTTTTGGGAATATAGTCGCCGCCTACCATGTCGAGTATCACGTCCGCACCCAACGTTTTCAGTACTTCCTCGAAATCGGAAGTTTTGTAATTTATACTCATATCAGCCCCTAATGCATTGCAGGCAGCACATTTCTCCTCTGAGCCCGCCGTCGTAAACACTTTTGCCCCGAATGCCTTGGCCAGCTGAATGGCGGTAATGCCTATGCCGCTGCTCCCGCCGTGTACCAGGAAATGCCCGCCCGCCTTCAAATGCCCTCTTTGAAATACATTATGCCAAACCGTGAACACCGTTTCGGGCAGGGAAGCGGCCTGGGAGTAGTCGAAGCCCGCGGGTACGGGCAGGCAATGCGCCGCCTGCGCGAGCGCATATTCCGCGTAACCTCCGCCAGCAAGCAATGCACACACGCGATCGCCGGGCTTCCATTCGGTCACATCCGTACCTGTTTCTTCGATTACTCCGGCTACTTCAAGCCCCGGTATGTCCTGAGGCGCACCGGTTGGGGGCGGGTAATTTCCTTTTCGCTGAAAAACATCCGGACGGTTCACGCCCGCTGCATATACTTTGATCAGCACTTCCGAAGCGGCAGGCCGGGGCTTTTCGCACTCCCGGATTTGCAATACTTCCGGCGCTCCGGGCTGGGTAATCACAACGGCTTTCATGAATAAATTTCCTTACCAAAAGGTGCAAAAGAGAGGCTCATCAGCTTGAAATGCTGTTTCGCAAACGGCAGGCCGATGATAGTAATCGCGAGCAGAATCCCGAAAACCAAATGCGTGAGCGCTATCCAGATCCCCCCGAGGAAGATCCAGATAATATTGAAGATCGTTGACAAACAACCCGAATCGCCGGGCACTTCCCGCACATGCTGACCGAACGGAAAGAGCGTCATAATCCCTATTTTAAAACACTGGATACCAAACGGAATGCCGACGATCGTCAGACAGAGCGCCAGCCCGGCTGCCATATATTCGATAAAAACGACAAATCCGCCGAAAATAAGCCAGATAATGTTCCCAATGAGGTTCATGACGCGATCAGTTTAATGTGAAT